>JBAQLX010000297.1:0-3317 GCA_049302315.1 Desulfosporosinus sp. | reverse complement strand
GTCACTAAACGTGCTTCCGCCAGATTGTCCGGCGGAACAATCAAACAATACGTTTCCCCAAGGCGACCCCCGTCCAAGTCAGATTCAGTGTTTTCTTTATCCAGAGTTATGGCCATAGTAAGCACGCCTGGGACCGGTCGAAGACTTCCCTCTAACGATAACTCGCCGGAAAACACATACTTAGCCAGCGAGGAAGAGATACATTGTTCTGTGGCCGCTAATATCCCTATGGCAATCGGCAGATCAAGACCTGACCCTTCTTTACGCAAATCTGCCGGTGCTAAATTAACTGTAACCCGCTGCAAGGGAAACTGATAGCCTGAGTTTCGGATAGCTGAGCGAACTCTATCCCGCGCCTCTCGAACAGCTGCGTTAGGCAGACCGACGATATCAAAACTCGGCAGACCATTCGTCACGTCAACTTCCACGCGAATTAAGTGGGCTTGTAAGCCAAGAACTGTCATTCCAAGAACCGCAGCAAACATTCTATCACCTCCTCGTATAATAGAATGTTCGCCTCAATATTCCAGATTCCTTCCATATTAATCTAAATATGTTTATTTTCTATAATGCTGCTTTAATCCATTTTATTTCAGGGTTTCCTCCAAGCCAACGAATTGCAACTACATCAAACCTCATGGATGGCCAGCTCTTATACCCCTGTTGCAGCACATAGAATGAAGCAATCGCCTGCAAGCGCCGCGCCTTTTTTGGAGTAATACTCTCCTCGCCCCACCCTCTAAAAGACGATTGACGTGTACGCACCTCTATGAAGACCAATGTTTGATCATCGTGCGCGATAATATCCATCTCGCCTTTCGGACAACGATAATTACGGGCAATAATTCTTAACCCGGCTTTTTGTACGAGACGAGCCGTATATTCTTCGCCATATTTTCCCAGGGATTGTTTATTCTCCACCGATTTTCGGACAGCTCCTTTAGCAATGTATCCATATATATTTCTGTACCAACAACTTGAACACCTTTTGAACACCTTTATTCAAGACTCCCATTTCTATAAGTTGGAGTTCCATTCAAAAGTATCTGCATATATTACCACCTTTTGGCTAAAATAACTCCGTAAAGAGATGATTATTTAGTTTTCAATTAAATGCGAGCTAGCAAAGAAGGTGACTGGATTGCTAAAAAAACTTTCAAAGAGCATAAATCACAAACGAAAAGTAAAGAGTGAAGGAACAGAACCGCCTGTTTGGTCACCGCCTCAACAAGCTGTAACTAATAACCTTCAAGACAACATGGCCTATTTACAGCAAGAATTGGCCAATTGTTGCGACTTGGTTGCCAGACCTTTGAAAATAGGCTTGGAAAATTCTGCTGATGCTTTCATTATCTACCTTGACGACCTGGTAGATTCATTGGCCTTGGAAAAGACCCTGCAATTATTGATGCAGGGAAATCAAAGCACTACTAACCCTCTTGAAAACCCTCCTATAAGACCTCTTCATCAAGTTATTTACGACCATTTACTGAATGTTGGTCAAGTTAAACCCTTAGACGATCTGAATACCTTAATTCTGGAAATCCTAACGGGAACCTTAGGTTTAGTTCTGGACGGTGAACCAGTCTGTTTTTCCATTAGCATTAAAGGCGGGCCGAAAAACAGACCAATCAATGAGTCCCCATCTGAGGGTACCCTAAGGGGTCCCAGGGACGGTTTTCTTGAAGATATCCAGGTTAATCGGGGCTTGATCCGCCGGAGAATAAAATCCCCCAAGCTTAAATTCGAAAAAATGACTATTGGAACACTTACCCAAACCCAGGTAAATATCGTTTATATTGAAGGCCTGGCCCTGGCCAGCCTGATTCAGGAAATGAAACAAAGACTGGAACGCATCAAAATCGACGGCATTATCGAATCCGGCTACATCGAGGAATTCATTGAAGACACACCGTATTCCATCTTTCCCCAGGTAATAGCGACCGAAAGGCCTGACCGGGTAGCCGTCGCCTTGTTAAATGGCAGAGTCGCTCTATTAATTGATGCATCTCCCTCCGCGCTTATCGTTCCTGCATCTATTATCCGAATGCTCGAGGGCGCTGATGATAATTACGTGAGATTTCCCTTTGCTAATTTTACGCGTGGCTTACGTTTAATCACCCTCAATTTTGCCATGATTTTGCCGGCTTTTTATGTGGCCATAAGCACCTTCCATCAAGAAATGCTGCCCACAAAAATCCTGATCAGCTTAGCCGGTGTCCGGGAAGGCCTGCCTTTTCCCGTCTTGGTGGAGATCCTCTTTATGGAAACTGTCTTTGAATTTATTACCGAGGCCGGCATAAGATTACCCCGGGCAGTGGGTTCGGCGGTCAGTATTGTTGGGGCCTTAGTTATTGGGGACGCGGCAGTCAATGCGGGATTTGTCTCCCCGGCTACAGTCATTGTCGTCGGCTTGACTGCTATCTCAGCTTTAACCGTTCCGGCGGTTGGGGCATCTCATGCTATAGGCTTAATTCGTTTTCCCCTGATGCTCCTGGCTGCGGCCTTTGGCTTTCTCGGTATAGCTATAGGTCTCTTATTTGTTTTGATTCACCTGTGTTCCCTGCGCAGCTTTGGCGTTCCCTATCTCGATCCTCTCGCCCCTTTACACTTGACCGATTTTAAAGAAAACCTCTTTCGTGCTCCCAGATGGTCTTTGTTTAAACGTCCAACTGAAGTTTCCCAAAATAACCCTCTCCGCCAACCAGTCATGCCCAAAGGCAAACCGCCAAAGGGAAATGAAGAATGATGAAAAAAATATTCACTTATACCTTCCTGCTGGTACTACTCCTGACTTTAACCGGCTGTTGGGACAAACGGGAAACAGAAAACCTGGCGATTGCCAGTGCTATAGGTATCGATCAGCTTAAGACCGGTGGGAAAGTTATGTATAAACTATCTGCAATTGTCCTACGCCCTGTGAAACTGGGCGTGAGTTCAAAAGGCTCTCCAAGCGCGTCTGAACAAAGCTATGAAATTGTTGAATCTCAAGGTCAATCCCTGGAGGAAGCTGTCCAAAACATCGCCCCCAAAGTACCAAGGCTTAGATTTTTTGCCCATACCCAAGTCTTTATTCTTGGTCAAGCGGTTTGTGAGGGAAATCTAAACGAGGTAATAGATTACCTGTTGAGGTACCCTCCCGTTCGATTAAGGAGTAAGATTTATGTCGCTAAAGGGAACGCCTCCGAGGTGCTGCAAGCCAAACCGACAATGGAAAGCGACATAGGTAAGGAAATATACGGCTTGGGAGGCTATGGCAAAACCCAATCCTATGGGATTGAGGAAATAACTTTAAAAGATTTTAGTAAAAAAATGCT
>JBAQLX010000296.1:0-2061 GCA_049302315.1 Desulfosporosinus sp. | reverse complement strand
CATGGAATGTACATCTTGGAACTGATAATTTTCCATCCTCCCCAGTCATTGGTATTTTTTCTCGCCGTAACTATGGAATGGCAAAAGGTCGATAGCTTCAATTTTCCCGACAAATTTGCTTAAGTATTCAGTATAAGCTTCATAATCGCTCTGGCTATTGTTAAAGCCCGGAATGATTGGCAGCCTTGCCCGTACAGATGCTCCGACTGCAACTAATTTCTCAAAATTGCTTAGGATAACCTCCAAATCCCCTTTAATCACATTTTTACATTTATCTGCATCCATCGTCTTAATATCAATTAAAAATAGATCAATGTATTTAAGTAGTTTTTCAAGATGCTGCCATTGACCAAAAGCTGAAGTCTCAAGCGCAACGTGAAGTCCCTCTTTTTTGAGGATCTTTGCCAATTCTAAGGTATAGTCGGGGAACATCATAGGATCTCCCCCACTTATCGTCACGCCCCCGCCGGATTTCAAAAAAAACATCGCATCTGCAGTTGCCTGCCGAATAATTTCCTTCAGCGGCATTTTTCGACCGGCGATATCCCTTGCCCCTGATAAACAAGCCTCTACACACTTTCCGCAACCAATACACTTTGTTCTATCGTACTTTAAAACTGACCCTTGACCCTTAACCTCCGTATAGGTCGCCCCCGTTGGGCAACGCTCAGCGCATCTCCCACAACCGATGCATTTTTCGAAATAATAGCTGATTTCCGGTTTGGTTGATTGCATATCCGGATTATGACACCAAGGACATCTTAAGGGACAGCCCTTTAAAAAGATAGTTGTCCTAATTCCCGTACCGTCCTGAAGGGAATAACGCTGTATATTAGATATCAAAGGCTCGCTTATCTCTTTTTCCATTTTTGACTCCTCAGTAGACATGTAATCCCTCCTTGTCCGTTTAACTTACAGATAATTCGTATTCGCCAATAACTTGGCGAATTCTTTCGGTAGTTCTTTTAAACCGTCCACAAACACGACCTGATTGTCATATTCTTCTTTTAAGGCAAGCATATTGTTTGCCGAGCAGCCAAAGCCAAGGGTCTTTAAGCTGATTCTTTTCTGCTTACAGTAATCAATTGCCAGCTTAACCTCGCTCCCCCAGTTTGAAGCTCCATCAGTTAAATGTATAATAAACGGACGCTTGGCATTTTTTTTTAACATTAAAGCAGTGGCGATAATTGCCTCAGCTGATGCGGTCTTACCCCTAGGAATCACAGTATAGACCATCCCATGCGAAGGGGTAAGTTCAGTAAGCGTACATTCTCCTTTAACTCCTGAATAACAAAATATCCTTGTATTGCCGTTAAAGCAGTATACTGCTTCAAATAGAGCATGGTAAATTCTCTGCACAAGTTTCCATTTTGGTCCGCCTAGTGAACCGGTTGCATCTACCAATAGCACAACATCACTATTCATCTCAAGTTCTTGTCTTTTATAGCAGAAAACATTCCCGTTAATTGGGGCTCTATACAAACGCCTAGAATCCAGCTTGCCGCTTTTCAGTCCCCGAGTGAAGATATTTCTTTTTTTCGCATGACTCCTTAACGCAATGTATAACTTATACATCAGTTCTCTGTCTAAAGGCTCCATTAACGGTATAACATTATCTGTCACTTTAATCGTTACTACTTCCGAATTTTCGCCTAAAATACGGCTAATATCCTCCGTAAGGTCAAAAACTTCCTCCGTTAATTTTTCTTCAACCTCTTCAGCTAATTTTGACTGAATGGTTTTTGGCAGGTCACTTGGTCCTTCGAAGATATCATTATTTTCAGTTGGCTTTTGCATCATCTGAGGATCAAATCTATCCCCTACCCAAAACTTAGTTATTTCTTTAAGTTCACTCCAGACTCGGGAATAAAGACCAACCCGATAAGTACAGCGATCCACTGCGCTTCTGATTTTAGGACATTCCTCCATTAATTCTCTGACAATTGAGTTGAGCAGCGCAAGTGGTTCTTTGTAATATTGTTCCAGATCATATCCTCGTGCGCTATGAATTTCACGCGAAAATTCTTTTTGGTATTTGCAGCCACTTCTGTCTGCGCCCAT
>JBAQLX010000295.1:0-6253 GCA_049302315.1 Desulfosporosinus sp. | reverse complement strand
ACCAAGTACTGCACGATGTCTGTTTACAGCAGGCTAATGTCGTTTTAGCGATCGACCGTGCGGGAGTCGTGGGGGATGATGGACCTACGCACCATGGAATCTTTGACATTTCAATCTTTAGAGCTATTCCCAATCTGATCTTTATGGCTCCCAAAGATGAAAATGAATTACGGCATATGCTCTATACAGCTCTGCAGCATTGCGGACCGGTGGCCTTGCGTTACCCAAGATCGGCGGGTCAGGGCGTAAAGATGGATGCAACGCTCAAAGAAATCCCCATCGGCAAAGCAGAAGTTTTACGCAAAGGCAGGGATGTAACCTTGATTGGGGTGGGACCCATGGTTAAGACCTGTCTTCAGGCAGCTCAGGAGTTACTTCAGCGCGGCGTGGATGCCGCAGTTATTAACTTGCGTTATATTAACCCACTCGATCGCGAACTTCTGTCCCACTATGCACGGCTAACCAAAAAAATTATCACGATCGAAGACCATATTCTCAAGGGTGGTATGGGAAGCGCTATTTTAGAATTTCTGGAAGAGGAAGGAATTGACGGAGTAGCGCTTGAACGCCTTGGGTATGACGGTTTTGTGGAACAGGGATCAATTTCCCAACTGCATGCCGTTCACGGTTTATCGGTCAAGGGGATTGTCCAGGCAGCAGAACGCTTGCAATTGTTTCGCCGCGTCGCTGGGTCCTGGTAAGGTCTGCTCATGGGCAAAAGGAAGGGACGAAAGGGATATTGTGGGTAAAGGGAAAGAACGCATTGATGTTTTAATGGCTAAAAACGGGTTGGCAACTAGTCGTGAAAAGGCGAAAGCAATGGTCATGGCGGGGATTGTGTTTGTCGGCGGACAACGCGTGGACAAGCCTGGCACGGAACTACCGGAAGACGTTATGATCGAACTGAAAGGGCAGTGCCTGCCGTTTGTTTCTCGAGGCGGGCTTAAACTAGCCAAAGCGGTAGAAGCCTTTGCGCTCCCTTTCAAGGATAAAGTAGTCGCGGATCTGGGATCTTCGACCGGCGGCTTTACTGATTGTGTCTTGCAAAACGGTGCGAAGCGAGTTTATGCGGTGGATGTTGGCTATGGACAGTTGGCCTGGAAACTCCGTATGGATCCCCGAGTTATCTCTATGGAACGGGTGAATGCCCGCTATTTAAATAAATATTCTCTTCCTGAGCAGGTGGATTGGATTGTTTCAGATGTTGCCTTTATCTCAATTACGAAGATATTCCCAGCCATGCTGGCCATTCTGAAAGCAGATGGGCAGGTGTTGTCTTTAATTAAGCCTCAATTCGAAGCCGGACGTGAACATGTGGGGAAAAAAGGCGTCGTGAAAGATATCTTAGTTCATCAACAAGTTCTGGAGTTTGTCCTCAGCCAAGCAGAAAATATGGGCTTTCATGTTTTGGGTGTGGATTATTCGCCGATTCGTGGTCCGGAAGGAAATATAGAATACCTTGCTTGGCTGGGGTTACAAAAGGGTTCAGGAATAGATTGGCATTTGGAACTCGAAAGCGTGGTTCAAAATGCTCAGAAAGAGACGGATTAACGAATGGAAAGAGTCGTTGGGTTATGGCTTAATATGAGTAAACCGGAAGCGCAGACGCTTAGCCTTCAAATCAGACCTTGGTTTGAAGCCCGCGGATGGGACGTTTTAACAGAGTGGGAAGATATTATTAAACGCAGAACACAGTTTCTTATTTCCTTAGGCGGGGATGGAACGCTTCTTCAGGCAGCTCGCGAAGGAGCATCGTTTGGGATCCCCGTGTTAGGGGTTAATCTTGGACAGTTAGGCTTTTTATGTGAGATTGAGCGGGAAGACGTTTTTGGCGCCTTGGAAAAGGTTCTGCGTCAGGACTATATAATTCAGGAACGTTTGATGTTGAGTGCCGTTGTTAAGCGGGTTGGGGAGGTCGATCAAACCCATCTCGTCCTAAATGATGTTGCGTTTTCCAGAGAAAGCACCGACTCCTTAATCACGCTCCAAGCAAATCTGTCGGGGGAACCCACCATAAGTTATCCGGCCGACGGGTTGATAGTGGCGACTCCAACCGGTTCTACCGCCTATTCTCTTTCGGCAGGCGGCCCGATCATCAGTCCAAATGTTCAAGCAATTTTACTGACGCCTTTGGCTGCGCATTCCTTGTCGGCACGCCCTGTGGTTGTCTCGGATTTGGAAGAGATTGAAATTATGTTAGCAAGTGGAGAGCAATGCCGGGTGCACTTTGATGGGCAGCATAGTGTCAGGATTTGCTCTGGAGAAACAGTCATTATTAAAATTGCTCCAATAAAGGCTCAACTAATTCGGTTAGGAAGTCGAAGTTTTTCCCAAGTGGTACGAGAGAAATTGAGGGATCGTTGGCATGAATAGCGAGGCGCGAGGTGCGAGGCACGAGGTGCGAGGCGCGAGGTGCGAGGCGCGAAGTGCGATTTCGAGATTCGAACTTCGAACTTCGAACCTCGAACCTCGCGAAAGGGGGCTAGTGTATGAAAGCTCGACGTCAGATGAAAGTTCAGGAAATTATTACCAAGGAGATCATTCGTACTCAGGAAGATCTGGCGGATAAATTGCACCTGTCCGGTTTTAATGTCACGCAGGCAACGGTCTCCCGGGATATTAAGGAAATGGGTTTAATAAAAGTCCCTTGTGCAGATGACGAATACCGCTATGCTGTTCCTAAGGAAGTACAGCCGCCGAACCTGCAGGATCGCCTGAAGCGTGTGCTGCGCGAAACTGTGGTTTCCATTAATGACACGGAAAGCTTGGTCGTCATTCGAACGATTCCGGGAAATGCCCATGCTTTGGCAGCGGTCCTGGATAATAGCAATTGGGAAGAGATCATCGGTACAGTAGCAGGGGATGATACGATTCTATTAGTCATCAAGCCAAAAGAATCTGTTTCGGGGGTCTTGGAGCGGATTACCACTTTGCTTGGATAGGAGGGGCATTATGCTAGCTGAGTTAAACGTTGAGAATTTCGGGCTAATGGAAGCTGTACGCTTGAAGTTTGGCCGGGGATTATCGGTTTTCACGGGAGAAACCGGCGCAGGAAAATCAATGCTGATTGATGCGCTTGGGGTTCTCTTGGGCGGACGAGCCAGTGCAGATCTTATCCGGCATGGGGAAGTACAGGCGCGGGTTGAAGGGGTCTTCGAAGATCTTGCCCCAGAGTCCTTAATGAAGCTTGAATTGGCAGGTTATCCCATCGACGAAGGACAATTATTTCTCTATCGTGAAATGAATGGCTCAGGGAAAAATGTCTGTCGCCTTCAAGGGAGGACAATTCCGCTGACCCTTTATCGTTCACTCTGTGAAGGGCTCGTGGATATTCACGGCCAAATTGAACATCTGTCTCTCTTTCGCTCAGAAACCCATCGGGACCTATTAGATGCGCTTGGGGGGCTTCATGACGACGTCAGCTTGGTAAATGAAGCCGCGAAAACCTTTCATGCAATTATCCGCAAAGAAAGAGAATTGTCTATTTCTGAAGAGAAACGTCAAAAGAGAGAGGAAATCCTTCGTTATCAAATTGAGGAAATCGATCTTATTAAGCCGTTTCCGGGAGAAGAGGCTGAACTCATACAGGAGAAGAAACGCTTAACCAATGCGGAACGTATCATGAATTTGGTTTCTGAAGCCTACGGTGCGCTTTATGAGGGTTCATCAGGTAAGCTCGCAGTTTTTGACCTGTTAGGTCAAGTACGTAAAGCCCTTCAAGAGTTGGTTCGGCTGGATGAGGATTTTAATGCCATCGAGCAAGTCGAATCCATCTATTATGCTGTAGAGGACTTGGCTGACCAAGTTAGGGTGTATAAGGATAATTTCGAGTCTGAGCCGGGAAGGCTTGAACAGATTGAAGAGAGATTACTTCAGTTAACCAGGCTCCGAAAATATGGGACAACCTTGAATGATGTTTTGGAAAGACGTTTGAGAATGCTTGAAGAGTTGGATCAAATCACTTATGTTCAGGAACAATTTGAGATGCTCCATAAAGAAAAGAAAATGGCGCTCCTTGCCTATCAAGCAGTCTCCGAACAGCTCAGTCAGAAGCGCCTTAAAATTGCTGAAGGCATGGAGAGTGGGCTAACACTTGAACTTGCAGATCTGAACTTGGAGAGAAGTCAATTTGAAGTTCGGTTTGTACCGAACCCAGAGCCAACGAGCGGTGGTGCAGAGATGATAGAATTTTATTTCTCGGCCAATCTCGGAGAACCCCCTAAACCCTTGGCAAAAGTCGCTTCCGGAGGAGAAATGTCCCGCTTAATGTTAGCTCTAAAAAGTTTATTAGCTAAAGTCGAGTCTGTAGGAACCTTCATCTTTGATGAAGTTGACAGCGGGATTGGCGGCAGGACGATTCATAAAGTGGGTGAAAAACTGGCGAAAATTGCTCATAGTAAACAGGTTTTTTGTATTACTCATGCTGCGCAAGTAGCCGCATTTGCAGATGTTCATTATGGCCTTGTGAAAGAAGTAAATGGCGAAAGAACAAGAACACAGGTTGAACCATTGTCAGAATTTGAGCGTATTGAGGAGCTGACCCGGATGCTGGGAGGCGGGGAAGTAGAAATTACGCGTCAACACGCTCAGGAGTTATGGCAGCGATCCGGACAACATAGGTAAACTCAAGTGGAGTACTCGACTCTAACATTATAAGTTTATGAGAAATCTATGGAATTGATAATGGTTGTTAAATTATAATTATGGATTTCTTATGAATAAAGACTGCAAAAACTAATTTTGCAGTCTTTATTCTGTCTTAGTTGCTATTGTTTTAGAAAATTTGGAACTTATTTTACAGGATGAAACGCAACGGATTTGGTTAATTTAAGATAGAATTCAGAATTCATTTAAACTTATTACAGGCACTCTATTAATGAGGAATAAGGGAGAGATATGGGGAGAAATAGAGTGGAGGATGATAAGAGAGTGAAAAAGAGAAGAATTATATTTTTTGTCAGTCTCTTGTTCTGTACCTTCATTAGTTTCAACCCAAATGTTCAACAGTTGGTGAAATTTCCAGATCATTATCTTATCAGTAAAGAGGAGATTCAATTAAATAGTGTTTGGTCCAGAGTTATTAAGGTGGAAAAAGTGTCATCGAAGCCAATTATTTCTGTATTATCAGGGATGTCCAATTCTCCAGGGTCAGAAAAGTTGGAAGTGTCGTATAAGCTTTTTGGGATTTTCCCCTTAAGATCCGGTGAGGTCGAAGTGATGAATCCTATGAAATTGATACCAGGCGGACAATCCATTGGTGTAACTTTGCAGACAAAAGGAGTTATGGTGGTTGGGCAGGCGCCAGTAGTCGACATAACTGGCAGAAAAGTATTTCCTGCCAAGGAAGCTGGAATCGAAGTAGGAGATATTCTCTTGAAGATTAACGCTCAGGAGGTCCGAACAGATCAGGAAGTGTCAAATGCAGTTCACCTGGCTGGAGAGCAAAAAGGAAACGTAAATGTGCAATACAAGCATCAAGACCAGATCTTGGAAAAAAATATTAAACCAATTTTTTGTGTGGAGACGGGTAGATATCGCATGGGTTTATTTGTTCGGGATGAAGCTGCAGGGGTTGGAACCCTCTCTTTTTTAGACCCGGTTTCCAAGCAATATGGCGCGCTTGGACATGTGATCACGGATGCAGATACAAACCAGAGAATTGAAGTCTTCAACGGTAAAATCGTTGCTTCTACAATTTATGCCATTGAAAAAGGAAAACGCGGTCATCCTGGAGAAAAAATCGGTTCATTCGTTTCCAATTCAGCTTTTATAGGGACAATTGAAAAAAATACGCTGACCGGTATTTTTGGCGCAATCAGCGGCCAAGTAGTAAATCCCTATTATAAAGAAGCAATTCCGGTGGGATGGGAATCTGAGGTTAAAGTTGGCCCTGCTAAGATTTATACAGTGATTCAGGGGGAAAAAATTGAGGAGTTTGAGGTAAATATTGATCGCGTGATGCATAATCGTACGGACAGTAAAAATATGATCGTGCGAGTGACCGATCCAAGGTTACTGGATGTTACGGGTGGGATTATCCAAGGCATGAGTGGAAGTCCAATTATTCAAGACGGTAAAATCATCGGAGCGGTTACGCATGTTTTTGTCAATGATAGTCAACGCGGCTATGGTGTGTTTATCCAAAATATGATCAATGAAAGTAGTCAGCTGGTAAAAAACAGAGCGGCTTAAAAATATAAAAAAAGAGTCAATTTTCGAAAAGAGCAGTCTTGATAAAAAACTGCTCTTTTTT
>JBAQLX010000294.1:0-1652 GCA_049302315.1 Desulfosporosinus sp. | reverse complement strand
GATCCAAAGAACACAACGGACTCCAGCTACTACTACCATTACCGATCTGACGGTACTTTAAACACTGGCAATCCCGTGGCCACTCAATATGTTTTGTGGTCCAAACTTGAAAATGTCAGTAGTATGTATTGGGTAGTTTGTTCTACCGGCTCATCCGGAAAAATCAGTTCGTCTAATACTTTTGCCGGCGGAGTATGCCCTGCAGGGCTGACACAATGAGAAAAAATAAAGGATTTACTTTAATTGAACTTTTGGTAGTGATTTCGATATTGGGGGTTTTACTTGCCCTATCGGTTTTTGGAATGCAGGGAGCAAGACAGTCATCCCGTGACGGAAGAAGGAAGGCCGATCTGGAGCAAATAAGAAGCGGGCTTGAGATGTATAGGGCTGATTGTAACGCCTACCCAACCGTCCTCGTTACAACTCTAAAAGGAACAGGTACTCCCTCAACCTGCCCGGTCAGTAATGTTTATATAAGTAGTGTCCCGGTAGATCCCACTTCAACGACACGAAAATATGCCTATTCTTCTGATGGTACCACATATACCTTATGTGCTGCGTTAGAGCAGACGTCTCCGTCCGTTACAGGGTGTGGAAGCTGTACTGCCACCTGTAATTACAAAGTAACAAATCCATGAAAGCAAGCGGTTATACTCTAATTGAGATTTTGGTTGTTTTAACTGTTATAGGAATTCTTTTTGGTGTGGGTTTTGTCGGATATAGAGATTTTGGAAGAAGGCAGGCATTAGCAGGAGCTGTAAAAATGGTTCAGGGAGACTTGAGAGTGGCTCAACAAAATGCCCTATCCGGTATTAAACCAACGGGTGCGGCTTGTAACAGTCCACGGACTTTGTCCGGTTACCACTTCAAAGTTATCACGGACAGTAAATATCAAATCCAGGCCCTCTGTTCGGGTGGCAGTATCACAATAAATGATGTCAATATGCCCCCAAATATTAAAATTTCCACTCCGTTACCAAACCCAATCCTTTTTAAAATATTGGGAATGGGAACAGATATTTCTGTGGGTGGGGCCTCAATTACTCTTACTCAAGGTTCAACGGGTAAAACACAAACAATCTCAATTGGCTCTGGAGGAGACATAAATATAAAATGAATTTTAAATTAAAAATTAACGGAGGATTGCAAAAAGGACAATCGCTTTTTGAAGTTGTGGTAGCGAGTGCAATCACTGCACTAATTATTACTGCAATAGTTTCTCTGGCATCAAACTCAATTCAAAATTCTTCTTTTTCAAGGGATAAGACTCTTGCCGCTAATTATGTCCAACAAACCAATGAGTGGTTAAGACAAGAGCGCGATAAGGATGCCAAAAACTTTATCGCCAAAGCAGCAATTCCCACCTGGTGTTTTACAACCCTTTCCTGGACTCGGCCCTCGGCTTGTGGTGCAACTGAATATATTTCAGGAACAAAGTTTGTGCGTCAGTCAAGTTTTACCATATCAGTAGTTGACGGAAAGAACCTTGTACAAATAGACACGGTTGTATCTTGGCGAGATTCAAAGGGATTGCGCCAGGTCAAAAGTTCAACAAATTTGTCTGTTTTGCAATAAATGAAAAAAGGAATTGAAAGCGGCATAAGTTTAATCGAAATTTTAGTGGTCATTACTATTTTTGCAATACTGGGAGT
>JBAQLX010000293.1:0-3039 GCA_049302315.1 Desulfosporosinus sp. | reverse complement strand
TCAATTGATTGTATCTGCAAAGATTTTCCAGTTGCAAGATAACATAATATTCTGGAATAAAAACTAAAAAGGAGGCAATCCTCTCCTTTCAATTCCTGTAATGATAATGGCTATCTTAGCTATTGCTGTTGGAGTCCTAATCTTTATTGACAGGTAAGCTGTTTGGTTAAATTCAAAAATTATTGAATGGAGGTTTTAATTATGACAGATTCAAAGGGTAAATTAGAAAACGCAAAAGATAAGATCGTAGGTGAAGTAAAGGAAGTAGCTGGAAGAGTTACTGGTAATGAAGAATTGGAATTAGAAGGTAAACTTCAGTCCGCTAAATCGGACGTCAAGAAAAAGGCTGGAGAAATAAAAGAAGGCATAGCAGAAAAGATAAACGACATTATAGATAAAAAGGAAGCTAATAAAGAAAACAAGTAAGTGATGTATGGTCATTTTAACGATATGCGGTAACTTCAAATTGGCTGTTTTTTATAAATATGATTGCTCGAATAATATTTTTATTGATTAGGAGGGATATTGTGAAAAGGAAAACTATATATAGTAGCAACAGTTATGTTAATGCTTTTGGCAGCTATTGTTACTGACGAACTATAACGTCCATAGATTGACGGTGTAAAGTGTCTGAGTATAGACTGATAGACTGACCAGAATAGATTAATGGACGAACGGATATTTTATAGTTAATGAAATTGGTAAATATCCGTCCGTCATCAGTCCGTCCGCCGTTTATTGCTAAAATAAATGTTGAGCCTTTTTGTGGAAGCAGGTCTTTATTTTGATGGACAACAACGCCTTATTTTCTTTTTGTTGGCGGGGAAATTAAATCGAAGAAGATCCTTGTCCCTTCGGCGTCATATTTTACGACCATTGTTGCAACAGCGAGGTTAATCAGTGCATTTTGTGTCATTCCAAAGGTTGATGCCATTTTATCAAGGCCTTCTTTGATGTTCTCAGATAGTTCGATAGACTGTCTGGGCATTTTTTGCCTCCTCATTCTGGTGCGAAGGATGATACTCCAAGCACCTTAACAACACCAGTATGAACCACTCAATCTAGTTTGGGAGTCGGATAAACGAAGAATAAGCGAAGGGTCAGTTCAGGGAAACCTTTTAGCAACAAGGGAACTATGTCCATTGCCCATTGATGGTTTTGCCGATTCTCATGGTCTCATCACGGGTACTTCCTGTGCCCTAAAGTATAGAATATCCGCCCTGGCCTCAGCTAACTTTTCAACATAGACCTTTCTAAACCAAACGTTTCTATTTTTAGTGGGTGGATACTGGTAAAACTTATCACTCACCTTACATATTGCTTCGATCATTTTAGTTTGATCGTATCCAAGATCTCCGGCTAATTGCATGGCCTGAGGAAGAAGATCATAAAAACCCGTCGTTATAAAGTAGTCTTCCAGGTCTTTCAACCTAATTCCCCCTCAATCACCCGTTTGACCATGCGGTCATCAATAATCCGATGACCATTTTGGGCGCCATACATGAGGCAATGCGTACAAACCTTATTAATGAGTCTCGCCGCACCGCTGGAGAATCGATAAATGTCATCCATCGCTGCCTCTGAAAAAACATCGCGGGTCGCCCCGGCATATGCCAAGTGTCGCTGCATATAGGACTCGACCTCGGCACGGTCATAATGGATTAACTTGCACTGCAAGTCGATCCGTTGGCGAATTGCAGCGTAAGCTTGAAGCTGAAGCCGATCCCACAGTTCGCTCTGACCAACGAGAATGAGCGCCATGGGACTCTCAGCATCCATCTTCATATTAAGTAGAAAACGAACTTCCTCCAACATTTCCCGATCCAGAAGATGGGACTCGTCGACGACCACTACCGGCTGTAGATGCTGAATCCCACGCATCAGCTCAATTTCTCGATGCAACTGACGTTTTGCGTCTCCACGATAAAACTTCGCTTCAAAACCGAGTTGCTCCAAGAGCCCCTTGTAGAAGTGGCGGGGTGTGAGCTTGGAGTCGGATAGATAAAGCACCTTGAATTTTGATGGATTTAGCGTTTGGGCATAACGGCGAATGATGGTTGTCTTGCCTGTTCCACAGTCGCCAGTGACCACGGCGAATCATCTTCGTTCAGCAGCATACTCGAGGCGTCCCAACGTTTCCTCCAACAAAACTGATTTATAGAGTTCGCCCGTAGGAATATTGCGTGTAAATGGAGTACAGCTGAATCCATAGAACGATTCAAACATCTTTGGAACCCCCCTTGTGGACGGTTCGGAAGGACAGGGCTGGTGTTTGAATCTCATGACGCTGGCGGTTTATTTGTTCGGCAGCTCCGAGGAGTCTTGATGAGTCGGCGGTTTGTGGCTGAAGGAGCCCAGGCATGGTTGGACGTTTTCCGACGTGCTCGCCAATCACAAGTTCGTGTACTTTCCACGGAGTGTGTCCCTCGTATTCAATCGTTAGGTCGCTGATGTTTGACGGATCGTAGACCACGTCGACTGTACATCCGATGAACTGAAGTCCGACTTCATATAACGTCCCCATGAAATGGATGAGACCTGACTTGTCCACCTTGCGTGGTTCAGAGTGTAAAAACGCATTGGCTAGCACTTCCTGTTCAGCAAACCTAAGAGGTTTTTTATCGCTGCGATAGGCTGTCTCCGGACTCATGTTGTTATTCAGTGCAGAGTGCGGTTTATTCTGATAGCATTCACTCAGCCATACCCGAAATAATTCATTGAGCCGATCCAAGGTCTTTGGTTTCTCTAAAGCCACTTCTTCCAGAAAATTATCCACTAATTGGTTGAACTTCTCTATTTTTCCTTTTGATTCTGGAGAATATGGTCTCGCAAAAAGCAAGCGAATGCCCAGCTTGGAGCAGGTTCGTCTCATCCATTTTGTTCTATACTGTTTTCCATTGTCAAAAAATACGGCATCTGGCAATCCTGATTTTTGAATCGTGGTACGAAAACAGTCCTCGACAATCATTTTATCAAGGGTTGGGTAAAAAGCAGCGTGAAGTACAAACCTCGTGGCGTCATATGGAAAGCTTTCCATAG
>JBAQLX010000292.1:0-4499 GCA_049302315.1 Desulfosporosinus sp. | reverse complement strand
TGCTACGCAGCAACCAAATCTATATGCCACAAGGCAACAGGGGGTAATGCTTATCTAAAACCAATCGAGAAATTCTATATCCATTTTTTCAACTTATTCCCAGTCAATTGTGGGAATGGGGTAGCTGTTTCTTGTCTTTTTTGCCTCCCCTCAACGCACTTATGAAAAAATAATTAATTTAGGGTATTGACATATTACCGAAGGACTAATAGCATAATATTAGTCGCAGTCAATATTTTTTCGTTTGAACCATTCCTTCAGGTTTTCCAAATCGTTATGATAGCGTTCCGAATTTCTTAAATTGTCAAATACTAAATCATCTATGACTATCCTCATGAACATATCGCCATAGTCTCTGATAAACCTCGCAAGGACGGTGTGCCATTTATTTTACACAATGCTGGACCGTACGCCTGTGAGACTAATCAACTGCAAGATTGGCCATCTCAAATAACCGGACATTTTCGGTTCCCAAAGTTTTAGGCAACCCAATAACTCGCGCAATTCATCTTTTTTAATAAGCTTATCATATATTCATCTTTTTCAATAAGAAGCCTTATAATATTACTCATTTAATTTGCTCCTTACTATTTTAGGTGAGCAGCGACACCAGCCAGAATCCCCTACTCTACAAAAAAAACCTTGGGAAATCATACGACTTCCCAAGGATCAGAACCAAATCCCGCCATCGCCTTGTTAATGTTGCGCTGGGCCTTGGCGGCGTTGGCACGGGCGACAAGAGTTTCCCGTCTGTTTTTCAACTCGATTACTTGCTTGCGCATTTCTTCCAGTTTTTCGCGCAAGTTATCCGCAGTTATTTTATTCTGCTCATAGCTTGCCTTATATTCGTTCATTTTTTGCTCGGCTGCTTTTTTCTCCTCTATTGCCCTGCGCGCAAGATCGAGGTTTTTCGCTTGTGCCGCCGTGTTTGCCTGCTCGTCGCGTTTCTTCACTAACGCTTCCTGCTCTTCATACAGCTGCTTGAACTTCTTCTCAAGGGCTATCTGAGCAGCAACCGCTTTTTCCGCCTCTTCAAGGTCATCCTGCATATCCCGCAAATATTGATCAGTCAATTTTACGGGATCTTCTGCTTTTTCAATCATTGCATAAACATTGGACAACGTAAGATCGCGTAGTCGTTTAAATAGTGACATTAATTTTTACCTCCATAATCTCCAGTAGTTTCCCATGATAAATTTTCTTGCTTCCTATTTATCCAATCGTAAGACTCCCACTTCTACAAGTGGGAGAGGTACACCTTATTCTGCTTCGGTGGGGGTAGACTCCCCCACCGAAGACTCGATGTTCAACTTTGGTTGAACGAGTTCACTACGAAGACAGCAAAGAAAAAATTCGTTAATTTAGATTATTCTTCGTTTTGAGCCATAAATATCATAACATACTTAACAAGCTCAAGCACAGATATCAGTGCAGCTGCCACATAAGTAAGGGCGGCAGCGTCCAGCACTTTGTTAACTCCGGCTACTTCATCACTGCGGATAAATCCTTCAGATACCATTAATGCTTTCGCTCTGGAACTGGCATTAAACTCAACCGGCAGGGTGATCAGCTGGAAGGCAACGGCAGCCGAGAACAAGATAATCCCGAGACCGATCAGGTTGGCAGCCTGTAACAAAAACCCACCCATCAGAAGTAGTGGAGCAATCCCAGATGCTATGTTCACTGCCGGAAACATCCGGTGGCGTAAAACCAGCATCGGAAAATGGACCATATGCTGGATTGCGTGCCCGACTTCGTGGCAGGCAACCGACAAAGACGCAATGGAATTGCCGTAATAAACGTCTTCTGACAAAACAACCGAACTGTTAAGTGGATTGTAATGGTCGGACAAATGACCTTTTCCTAATTCAACCGGCACATTACGGAGACCTTGGTGATCGAGTAATATACGAGCTGCTTGACCACCCGTCATTCCGGATAAAGCCGGTACTTCCGACCACTTTTTGAAATTTCCCTTAACCTTAAACTGTGCCCAGAGCGACAGTCCAAAGGCAATCATAATTACAAAATCCATAGGGTGAAAGAACAAGCTTAACAACCTCCTTTCAAAGAATTTGTTTGCTGTTTCATTCAACAACTCTGTATCAAATAAAAGGAATTTCACCGCCCAAAAGAATGCTTAAAATTTGAAACAAAGAAGCATATTGGGCAAACATTTGTTTCTTTAAAGGGATTAGCTGAGTCTCGTTCAACTTGGCGAGTAAGGGTTTCAGTTCCAGTAATTGATTTTCTAAAGTGTATACTTGTTCACGAATTTCATGGATTTTTTGTGTTACATCCATGATGGGTACTCTTTTTCCTTCCAGTACTTGTAAACGTTCACGGATTTCTTCCAAAGTAAGCTTTTCTTTTTTGTACAGCCCGATGAGCTTTAATATTTCCAACGAGTCTTCGGTGTAATATCGATAGTTCGCTTCTGTTCTGTTAGGGTTTAGCAATCCAAGCTGGGTATAGTAATCTATGGTACGTTTGGATACTCCAACGACTTCGGCCAATTCACCTATTCGATAATACTTCACATGGGTTTATCCGTCCTTTCTCAAAAGATTTTACTTACTTGATAAATATTATACATACCTAAAACCATACAGTCAAACGTTTTGATGTCCTTATTTTTTACAGGCGTTACTAACTTCCGTACTCTTATTAGATTAAAAGTCGATTTTAAATTTGAGAAAACCGGCCTTACGTAAAGCCTCAAAGATTATTACAACCCCAGGCCCAAGTATTAGTCCGAAGAATCCCATTAACTGAAAGCCAAGATAGAGACTTATCAACGCTGCCAAGGTGCTTATTCCCAGACTTGATCCTAAGATTTTTGGTTCAATAATCCGCCGTATTACTGTGATAACCACAAAGAGTATTATCAAACCGATTCCCATTCTTGAATTTCCCATGAAAAAACTATAGACTGCCCAAGGCATTAGAAACGAACCTGTACCAAGAATCGGCAGAATATCTACAAGAACAATTAAGAAAGCGATGAGCGCAGCATATTTTACCTGTAAGATTAGCAGTCCAATCAAGGCAAGTGCATAGGTAAGCAAGCTCAGGATCAACTGCGCAAAGAAAAATCCGACAGTAGCCTTGCTTAGCTGGGTTAGAACAAGCGCTACTTTTTCTCTGGCTGAAATAGTGAACAGATCCATGAACTTTGCTCGAATTCCCGGAAGATCAAGGCTTATCAGAAATAAGCCAACAAGATAGACGATGCAAACAAGAAGCAACGCCGGGATTGAGGCAACAGCACCAAGCATCCATTTAGTAAGACTTGATGCTGTATTTAGCGCTGAACTTTTTAACCCGGTTAATACCTGTTGGACCGATAAATTGGTATCAGCCGGGAACAAGGCGTTATAGGCCTCCCATTTTGAGACATACTTTTCCAATAAGTCAAAAAGGTGTATAGAATACGTAGGTAAATTCTGGGCTAATTCGACGCTTTGCACAACCAGTGTCGTAACAACCCAGTAACCAGCCAAGCTAAATACGCTAAGAAAAAGAATAAAGGAGATTGTTACTGCAACAACACGATTCACCTTTAAAGTTCGAATTAGCAAATTTATCACTGGTTCCAACAATATCGCAGTTAAAAGGGCTAAAATCAGCGGAATGCTATATGGGATTAGTATTAGAAGCACTGCCACAAGTACAGCTAAAAACAAAATCTTTCGAATTGTCAATCTCTATCTCCCCATTCCATAATTGATTAAGGACACAAGATACCCCTAAAATACATAAAATCTACCTTCATAATGAAATATCTCGCTTCTCTGCCATAGTTTGCAATAGTCGAACTGCTGTTATGGACTTTTCTTTTAATGTAGCATCGGGTTTCATTTCATCAAACTCAGTGTTCATGCGGATTTCAGCTATTTTTCCCTCTGTTTTCAGGCTTAAATTCTGACCATTTTATAGGGTGCGAAACTTCAGGTATATTATAAGTATAACCAGAAGATAAATACGGAGAATATTCCCTTTCTTCTTCTGTAATCCCGCTTACCTCCAACCATCGAGCAGACATTTTCGCTTTTCACTTTCGCTTAAAACAACCCTGCAGTCTTCCCAGTTTGTGTAATTAACTGCTTGCTTCTGATATTTTATTTCAAAAGGATGTTGCATCGGCACTGCATCAATAATTTTTTCTGCCTCGGCTTTTTTGCCCATCGCCACCTGTACCCAAACATCCTCCAACACATCGGGCAACTGTCCGAAAATATCGCTGATGTTATGTAGTCGTTTCGAAAGCATGGAATGAACTCGATCTTCAACTGAGCCCTTATACCGCATATTGTAGATTAGTACCTGATCGTTTTGCTGACCGATCCGCTGAATCCGACCTTTTCTTTGCTCCAACCTTGTAGGGTTCCAAGGTAAGTCTAGATTGATTAAAGTTCCGAGTGTTTGCAGGTTTAAACCCTCAGAAGCCGCATCTGTACCAACAAGAATTTTAATTTCTCTTGATTTGACCATACGTT
>JBAQLX010000291.1:0-2683 GCA_049302315.1 Desulfosporosinus sp. | reverse complement strand
GGAATATGTCGTGACTTCTCTGAAACAGGAACTTGGACTTGAATTAGCAAAGCGATTGGGACTTCAGACTCCGCCGAATCGCCTGTTTAGCACGGCCTTGACCCATCCTTCGTATGTTTTTGAAAATCCGCAGTTTGGCAAAGAAACTAACCAACGGCTTGAGTTTTTGGGTGATGCGAGTTTGGACTTTGTGATTGCGGAGTATCTTTACCTAAGTTATCCTGATCGACCGGAAGGAGAGCTCACCAAAATGCGGGCTGCTGTCGTGAATGAAACAACTCTGGCTCACAAAGCGCATGAAATTGGTTTGGGGCAAGAGCTTTTATTGGGTAAAGGCGAGCAGGTATCTGGCGGACGAGAGCGGCCCTCCATCTTGGCGGACGCTTGGGAATCAGTTATTGGCGCGATTTACTTGCAATATGGCTTGCAGGAAGCCCGCCGGGTTATTTTGGAGATGCTTAAACCGTCCATTTACGAAGTCGCCGAAGGGAATTACGGGGACTACAAAACTGTGTTACAGGAAAAAGCACAACGGGAAGAAATAGAAGTTAACTATCAGATCCTGGCGGAAGAAGGACCTGATCACAATAAATGCTTTACGGCGGGTGTTTTTCTTCAAGGGAACTTAATGGGCAAAGGTGTGGGCCGCACCAAAAAAGAAGCAGAGCAACATGCTGCAAGGCAGGTGCTGGAAGATTGGGGGAGGGAGAACGATGGCTAAACCTGAGAATTTCCCAGTTTTCTTAAAGGGAATTCATATTCAGGGATTTAAGTCGTTCGCTGATCGAGTCAAAATAGAATTAGGGCATGGATTAAGTGTAATTGTTGGTCCGAATGGGAGCGGAAAAAGCAATGTCGCCGATGCAGTTCGCTGGGTACTGGGAGAACAAAGTGCTAAGAGCCTGCGAGGGATTAAAATGGAAGATGTGATTTTTGCTGGAAGCACACAGCGTCGCCCTGTCGGCATGGCAGAAGTGTCCCTGATTTTTGATAACGCAACTGGAATTTTACCGTTGGATTTCAGAGAAATCACGATTACACGACGGGTCTATCGTGATGGTGATGGGCAATATTTGATTAATAATGCATCCTGCCGGCTTAAAGATATTCAGGAACTATTTATGGATACGGGAGCAGGAAAAGAAGGATTCTCGATCATTGAGCAGGGGCGGGTTGAGGAAATCTTAAACTTAAAATCGGAAGAACGTCGCTCGCTGATCGAAGAGGCGGCTGGAATTACCAAGTTTCGTTTCAGAAAGCGCGAAGCCCTAAAGCGTCTTGATGCAACAATTTTGAATCTCCAACGTCTTGAGGATCTAATACAAGAAATTGAGGGTCAACTGACTCCTCTGACTGCCCAAGCCCAAGTGGCCGAACAAAGCCTTGCGCTCTCTACCGAACTTAGACGCCTGGAAATCCAATTGACGGTTCTCGACATCTCTGAAGGGAAGCAAAAGTTGTCTTTAGCTTCAAAGGATTCAGAAACCCTGCAAGCCAATTTAGTAGAAGCTCAAGTAATACTGGGGTTAAAAGAAAGTAGAAATTTACAAGATAAGGTTTTGCTAAAAGAAATAGAGGACGACCTGCAACGGATGCAGGGAGAGGGGTTTCAGGCGGAGCAGGCAAGCGAAGCTTTAAAACATGAGTTAAGCCTGCGCGGTGAGCGTTTCAAATATTTTACGGAGCAAATCGCTAGGTTGACCGATGAGATCCAGGTGGATGAGGAAAAAATTCAAAATTTGAACCAACGGATTAGCACTCTTGCGGCAAAGCTAGCGGTTTTAAAGTATACGGTTGAAGAAGCACAGCGCAAGGTCTCAGACCGAGAACAGAAACTGGAGTGTGTTCGAGAAAGTACACTGGCAGAAGATATTGACCGAATTAAGACCGATCTTTTTCAAGCCCTGTCAGATCAAGCCAATTGTGCCAATGAATTGACCGGGGCTCAACATACTCTGGCATCTCTGGAACAACAAGTTCTTCAGATAGTGCAAGAGCAAGGGCTAAAAACAAAAGAACATCAATCCTTGGGTGAAACTTGTGAAGCGCAGGAAAAAGAACTGGCTGAGCTGGAACAACAAATCCTGGCTGGAGACGGAGAAATGTTCAGGCTCAGGACAGAGTGGGATCGGCTAAAATCGCTGCGAGGAGAAAAAAAGGCAGAACTTCAGAAGCATAAGGCTCTCACAGATCAAGCCAGAGCGCGCAGGCACGCTTTGCGGTCATTAGAAGATTCCTTTGAAGGGTATCAACGTGGGGTACGCGAGGTGATGCTGGCCAGAAAAAAGGGGATCAAGGATTGCCTGGGTCTCTGCGGGACGGTAGCTGATCTGATCACCGTGCCGGAAGAATATGAACCGGCCTTGGAAACCGCACTGGGAGCAGGCTTGCAAAATGTTGTGGCAGAGAATGAGAAGGCTGCAAAAGAAGCGATTGCTTATTTAAAGGTTCATCAATTCGGACGAGCAACCTTCCTGCCACTTGATATAATGCAGGGAAAACGGATATCTGTGAGCCAGGCAGTTGAGAGGGATTCCGGCTATATCGGGATTGCAGTCGATCTTATTTCGTATGATTTGTTATACAAACCGGCGATGGACTTTCTCTTGGGGCGCATTGTCGTAGTCAAGGATCTGAATGCGGCGATTCGGATCGCCAAAGCATCCGGGTATAGGCAACGTAT
>JBAQLX010000290.1:0-3254 GCA_049302315.1 Desulfosporosinus sp. | reverse complement strand
GCAAACTCAGTGAAGTCGGCATTAGCTGGAATTTCCAAATTGGCAGACTTCAGAGCATATAAGGTAAATACGTAGCGATGAGCAGCGTCAGGTGGCCAAGGAGCTCCATAGCCGGCTTTGAAACCCGGAACCTGGAAAGCGGTAATAAAATCACTATTGAGTTCCTTGGCGCCAGCCGGTATGTTTCCGGCAGGGCTTGCTCCTTCAGGCAGATTATTAGAAGAAGCCGGAAGGTTATAAATCATCCAATGGGCAAAGCAGCGGGGGAAGTTCATCATCGCTGGAACATCTGGGTCTGTAATGGCTAGAGCGAAACTCCGGGTTCCAGCAGGGGCATTTTCCCAACTTAAGGCGGGAGAAACCTGATTCATCTCCGTGAACTTTTCAGGAATTGTTCCCCCGTTTTCAAAGGCAGAAGACTTAAGGCTAAAGACTTTTTGCTCGGACATAACTATCCCTCCTAATTATTTAAATTCCTATAATAAATTCTAGATTAATCCGGAAAATCCTGCCACATATATAGAAAATGATTCGCTTCTTTTCAACTTTAGCACAATGAATATCTTGAACTATCGAGGTTAAGTTAGTTTTTACAAATGAGCGATAGTTGCACAATAATTGCAGGATAATGATGCCTTGGGGTGGAATATTACATAGAAGGTTCTAAGATGTGACTACTGGTAGCAAGGAGGAATTTTGATGAGTAAAGAAGCTCTGATTGCCAAGATCATTGACCTTGAGTGGAACATGTTTCATAATGTGTCCAGTATCGGCGGAAAAGCGTCTTGCCAGGAAAATCCGGAAACTTTTAAGATTATGAGGCATAGCCAGGCGGTAAGTTGGTCGGAGGACACCCTGGAAAGCTATCTGAATGATCTCTCTAAGGCACAGGAAAACAAAAGAAACTTGTTAACCGAAAAATATGCCCGGATGATGCAATATACCTCTCCGTTGGAGTACGCTGATATCGAACACAGACTCCCCTCTTTAGATCCGGAAATCTTTCTGTTGATAGACAAGATTGTTAATATTGTTATGGGCTGGGAAGAGGAACTTTCAGTCAAATTCCCTTATATTCTGAAAAGGGGCAGGCCCATTTATAGTACGAACGACTCTATGTTTGTAACCTCTGTTGAAACGTATTTGCGCGGGGAACTTATGACTTATTCCCAAAGGACTTTGGAATTGTACTATCAAAATGTCTTAAAGCAACAGTCTGAACACATCAATGGCTCAGAAATCACCCTTTTATATATGGTCAAACAATACGGTTTTAATTCGTTGGCAGAGGCCAATGAAAAGCTTACCCTTTGAAAGAGAATTTCTTGTAAAATTCAAAGGTTTCTTTCATTCCCTCCATAAATGGGGTGAATTTAAAATTCAGTGTGCCGGCAATCAAAGAACCTGAGTAAATTTCGTGTTGCTCCAAGGGGAAGGGCAGCGGTATATTGTCCTGGTTGATTGTAGCATTACTTAAACGTTTTGTCTGGATTGAGTTGCCGCTCACCTGCTCAAGTACTTCAATTAGCCTATCGTAAGAAATTAGTTCCTCGGCAGCCAAGTTATAGGTGTTTTTGAAAACTTTTTCATTGCCTAAACAAGCGAACAAGATCTTGGCAATATCTTTGACATAAATAAATTGAAAGAGCGCCAAGGAGTCTTGCGGGACGGGTATGGTTTTGTTTCTCAGGAGCAGATCGAAGAAGAACGATTCCCTTGGCGCATAGTTGAACGGTCCATAAACGAAAGCCGGGCGCAGTATAGTGTACGGAATATTATGTTTTTGGCAGACGTTTTGCGTCTCCAGCTCCAAGAGCCGTTTGTTGTAAGCGTATTCACCCATGGGTCCGGGAAGCGCGCCGGAGAGTTTTGGTGAATCTTCGAATTTCGGAAAATCCAGGGAAGATTTGTAAACGGCGCAGGTACTTATATAGATGTATTGTTCGATTGTTCCCGACAGGTTCTCAAGCAGATTATTTATTTCTTCAGGGAAATCGGCACAAAAATCAAGCACTGCATAGTAATCCAGAGGGGGTATTACTTTTTTCATCTCTATAAGGTCTCTGCGGTCACAAACATGTTCTGCAACCCCTGGTATCCTTAATGGATTCCTTCCCCTGTTCACCAGGTGAAGAGCATAATCATTCTTTTTAGCTAACCCCATCACAAAGATTCTGCCGATAAAATAACTTCCTCCGATGATCAAAATGTTTTTCTTCATCTCAAGGTCTTTCCTTTCCCCTAGATTTTGTCCGATAACTAATCGCCACAATCATTTGATTATCTTTCCCAAACAACTTTTCCGTTAATGATTGTCAGCATGACCTTAATGTCTTTGAGCTCTTCGGACTCGACTTGGTTGGGGTTACTACTTAAAATAACCAGGTCGGCAAGCTTACCGGGCGTGATCGATCCTTTAACACCCTCTTCAAATGCAGCATACGCTCCTCCGAGAGTGTACATCCTTAAGGCCTCCCCTGGAGAAATGCCCTCTTCAGGCGCAAGCGCCTGGCCATGCAACTCCTTTCTGGTTACGGCGGTATAGATGCCGATCAGGGGATTGCTCGGCATCATCGGAGAATCAGAGCTAAAAGCTGCCTGTAGTCCGGTTCGGTTAAAAGTGCTTATGGGGAAAAGGCTGTGGAGCTGTTCGGGCGGGACAGTCTTCATGAAATCTTCACCGCTATAGTGCAGAAATGAAGGCTGAGTTACCACCATCGGGCGAAGTTTCGCCATGGGAGCCAGTAAATCAGGCGGGCAAACCATACAATGTTCGAAGCGGTGACGGTGCAATGGCCTAGGGCTTTCGCGGAGAACCAGCTCCAGGGCGCTCAGGGATGCGCGTAAATTATATTGGTCATGGATATGAAATGCCAGCTGGAAACCTGCCAAGTGTGCTTTAAGCGCGTGGTGGTTGATATCCTCTTGCGGCGGATGGGGCTGACCGGTACTCTCATCAAGGGCTATTTTTACCCCTCCTATACGCAACTGGTTGTCGCCGCTACCCATGGATAAGCCATTATTTGTAATATCATCCAGACCGGCACTTCCGATCAGCATTGAAATCCGATTAGGCAGTAATCCGTCTTTACTTTTGCACCTCTTGTAGCTCTGCCAGTGGTTCAGACTGTTGTTCCAGCCGGTGTCTTGCAGGGAAGTTATCCCGCTGGCAAGATATTTCTGACTGGCCAGCCTAATCCCTTTTTCCAGTTCTTCGGCATCCACCGGGGGGATCCCTTTTTGCACTTGAGGAT
>JBAQLX010000289.1:0-4602 GCA_049302315.1 Desulfosporosinus sp. | reverse complement strand
GACCCTCCTCAAGATTAAGCAATTTGATGCTTAGCAGTTCCCCTTTGATACTCAATATCCCCAGTTCAGTTTCAAGAACAATTTCCTTGGGGTCAAAGGACTGTACCTTCTGTACTCCTGTCAAGGCAATTTGTTCTCGATTTTCCATGACAAGGCGATGTCCCTTGCCAACTTTGTCCGCCATGCCCCATCCCCCTAACTCTTTTTCTTCTTAAACCCTATTCACCTTGCACGTCCTTTAGAAGGGGAGTCAGTTTATTAGCACGGTCGGAGGAAGTGTCTTAACCCGTTCGCACACGTTCCATCGCTATTCGCTTGGTTATGGAGCTAAAACGCAAACCTCTGGGCTTCTCTGAATGTAAACCAATGCGTTTCTTAACGCTTCATCACCTGCGCTCATTGACGCGATTCCTCTCTCCGTGCTCTCTAAGTTAAGAAACTTCCTCTGGTTTGGATGTAATCGGAGATTTGGGGCGACCGTGAATCCTGTGGTGCTGTTTGCGTCTATGACACAGAGACGCTATGCGTGGTTTATTGGCTACGAAACTCTCAGTGTCCAAGAACAAATTATTGTCGAAAAGTTGTCCCCATGCAGGGTTTAGCTCGGTACACTTTGACAGTGAAAGGAGAACGCTTTTAATTGCTGTAACCACTTTGAATTTTGGGGACTGAGTTTTCACACAGCCCCTATTTATTGAAATCAGGCGTTTCAATGCCACTTATGGGAATCCGTAACCAAAAGAAATACGCTATATTACACAATCATTAAGTATTTTTTCAATGGCTTCCCAAATTGAAAGAGCTGGATTTTCCTTGTAATATTTATACCCTTTGTATTCATGCAATGTTAAACCATTTTCTGCATTTCTCTGCATGATGCTCTTGGCACGAATAATCGCTGCTTTCACTTCAGTCAAGGTTATTTTGCCGAGGATTCTTCTGAAATTTGCTTCTTGCTTGTATTGATCCAAACTGTTAAAGTTCTCATTATAAGGTAGACTCCCCCACCGAGGATTCGATGTTCAACTTTAGTTGAACGAGTTCACTCCGTAGAATTATCTAATCGCCATGCGTGGCGCATAAGAAAAAAGACAGCGTCTTTAACCTTAAGACTCTGTCTTTCGTTCATCACGAATCAATTCATAGAGGGTCTTCGCTTCATTGGCCTTTATATTGTTCGGCGTCGCCAAAACCTGGACTTCCAGAATATGCTTCCCCATATCCAAGGTAATGCGGTCCCCGATTTTGACTTCCGCCGAGGGTTTTACAACCCGTCCGTTTATAGCGATCTTTTCCCCAATACAGACATCTTTGGCAACCGTACGTCGCTTGATCAGGCGAGAAACTTTTAAGTATTTATCAATGCGCATGTATGCACATCCTCCCTTTTTCGTGTGTGACAAGCGAGATCCAGCCCTTGACTTCACATATTCGCAGTCCAACACAAACTGGATATACAAAATCAGGTTCCAGAACGGACCTGGAACCTGATTTTGTAAAAATGCCCGCAACCTCATTTTTGGACCGCGTCTTTAAGAGCCTTCCCCGCCTTGAAGCCAGGTACCTTAGCCGCTGGAATCAAGATAGTTTCCTTTGTTTGTGGATTTCTTCCCGTCCGTTCCGCACGATCTTTTACTTCGAACGTACCAAACCCAACCAGTTGGACTTTTTCACTTTGTGCCAAGGACTGCTCGATTGTCGCAAACACGGCACTAACAGCCTTTTCGGCATCCTTCTTGGACATGTCAGCTTTCTCAGCAACAGCGCTAACTAATTCAGCCTTATTCAAAAATAGTCCCTCCTAATAACTGATCTTATCACGACAATTTACATTTCGCGATAAATAATCAATCTCCTGCTTTTTTTATTTATTATTACATTAATTTACCACTTTTTTCCCTAGGATTTAGCTTTTTCCCAAAACACATCCATTTCATATAGAGGTAATTGCTCAAAGTCCAGACCGTCTTTTCGAGTTAACTCAACCATTTTCAGAAAACGTCGTTGAAACTTATGTATGGTATCCCTTAGAACTTCTTCCGCATCAAGCTCTAAAAATCGAGATAAATTGACTACGGAAAACATCAAATCGCCTAATTCTTCCCGTATTCCTATCCCATCAGACAAAGCACTTTTAAGCTCTTGTAATTCCTCCTGAACTTTCCCCCAAGGCCCGTTAATATCTGACCAGTCAAACCCGACTTTGGCCACTCTACGTTGCGTTGAAGAAGCCCACATAAGTGCCGGTAACCCTGAAGGATCGTTAAAGAACGTTAACTCCTCATTTCCGCCTGTCTTCTCTTCCTGCTTAATTCTATCCCAATTTAAGGCCACATCATTGGAGGACTCAACCTTCTCCTCCCCGAAAACATGGGGATGCCTACGAATCAGTTTTTGAATAACCCCTTGAAGTACGTCTTGAATATCGAATTCATTAACTTCTGAAGCAAGTTGCGCATGAAAAACAACTTGTAATAATAAGTCTCCCAACTCTTCGCACAAATTATACATATCATTTTTCTCTATTGCGTCAAGAACTTCATAGCTTTCTTCAATCAGACACGGCTTTAATGTATCATGAGTTTGTTCAAGGTCCCATGCACACCCTTGCTCAGAACGCAAGAAAGCCATTACTTCGGTCAACCTGGAAAAGGAGATAACCTCTGAGTTCGGTGGCAAAACTATCGTCGTCAAATGATCATATGTCCCATGATCCATCTCGAAGAGTGGAAGCTTGTCCGCCTGTTCGCCGGGGGCGCCAAGGGCTTTTGTAATATACACCCATGCATCATCAGGGTAAGAACTCATGAGGTCCAATTTGACCTCTGAGGCAATTAATTTATTATACACTTGGGGAATTATCAGCCATTCCTTTCCCGTCAGTCCTACATCTTTTAGCGCATCATAATTTCGTATTAGCGCCCCGTTAATCGGGTCGAACTTTAAGACTCTAAAAATTTCATCTACAAAGCTCATGGCCGGATGAATCACGACCTCAAATTCCGGCGCAAGCTTTTCGCCAATAAGTTGAACAGTCTTCTCAGCAACCATGGGATGTCCTGGAACCACGTAGATAACCTCAGAGCCCTTTTTCAACTCTTTACGCAACTGCTCGGTAATGCTTTCATACACCTCCTCGAAGGAAGGTTTCGAAGCATAGATCTCATCAAACGATTCTACATATATACCCTCGGCCATCAATTCCTGAACACAGGGATGCTCTGCAGTTCGTGCAAAAATCTTCTTCGCACCGCATATACGGCGGTAGTTTCCAATGGTTAACTGTTCAAGTCCAGAAGGACCTAAGCCCATAACATGAAGACACGAGGACATTTTTTCACCTCCCGGAAGTATCTTACCATAAACTTTTAGACTAGTAAAAAATAAAGCGGCCGGACCGCTTTATTTTTATCTATAATTTAGGTTATTGTTCCATCTGCTTTGCTAAAAAGCCGGCGGCAGTCTCGACTAATTTAATCTCCAACTCTCCCATCTTCATATTAGGCTCTTTGGACATGAGCATCACAGCACCTATCGGATCCCCTTGCGAAATAATCGGGGCAATTACTTCACTGGTATGCTTACATTTGTCCTCTTCCTCATTTTCAGGACAGCTTTTACACAAGGCATTCTCCCCTGAATTACCGATATGAATGGTTTTTCTTGCCTCCATGGCTTGTTCCATGACAGGTCCAACCGCTTTATTCAGATACTCCTTCTTTGATGCTCCCGATACTGCAATAATCGTATCACGATCTGAGATACAAGTAATATGCCCTGTGGCCTCGAAAAGCGAATCAGCATATTCTTTGGCAAATTCTCCCAATTCACGGATGGGGGAATATTTCTTGAGGATGACTTCCCCTTCCCGATCTACAAAAATCTCTAACGGATCTCCTTCCCGAATACGAAGAGTCCGACGAATTTCCTTTGGAATAACGACACGACCGAGGTCATCAATTCTTCTAACGATACCTGTTGCTTTCATAAACGCACCTTCCTCCTTTTGTCATTCCCGCAACTCATTTCGCACTTGCTATTTGAACCATAAATTCAATGATAGTATATATCTAGGGATTGCTATTTATTCATTTTTTTTCAATCTAAAACAAAAGAAGGCAACTATAGTTGCCTTCTTGACCTATTATTAACTTGCCGGCTGATAAACCTTTGCATATTCAATTATTGCTTTCTTACGCAGATCGTCAAAATACGTCTGGAACTTCGCGTCTTTAGCTGCATTCAACGCATCTTCTTTCACTCGAGTTTTCAACTTTTCAAAGTCTGGAGCAACTGCGGGCATGTGCGCTTCAACCCAGATGACATGATAACCAAATTCCGTTTTTACAGGAGTTGCTGAAAATGTACCCACTTGTTGGGCAAATGCCGCTGTTTCAAATTCAGGAAGCATTCGCCCCTTAGGAAAGGTTCCCAAATCTCCGCCCGATTCTTTGGCTCCATCCTCAGTGGACTTGTCTTTAGCGAGCTGTATAAACAGAGGAAGGATGGCTGCCTGGTCCTTAACCGCTGTAAGCTGCGTAATAATCGCTTGCGCTTCATCTTCCGTTTTAACCAGAATGTGACGGGCTTTTACGCTCTCAG
>JBAQLX010000288.1:0-2864 GCA_049302315.1 Desulfosporosinus sp. | reverse complement strand
TCTTAGGGAAATAGACCAGTCTTTATATGTTGTACCCTGTAGATGGAATATTATGCCTACCGGCGAGAGTATATCGGAAGTCTTCGTACTTAAGAACCCGCCGACTTTAGTCGTGCGGAGTGTCAGTAGTCAAGAGAATAATTTTGGTCAGTCCCTTCCCGCCATCCTGCAAGAAGGTTAATACGTGCGAAGACAGTGTCTTCGGGCTACAGGGACACTCGTCCATCCATGGACAGCGCATTATATACGGAGAAGTAGCGAAGAGGTCGTAACGCGCCGCACTCGAAATGCGGTTGGGCAAAGTGGAAGCCATGTAGCCGAAAACCTAGTATTTAAGCGGTTTCTGTAGCCCTGGAAGTTCGAATATAGACAGATTTTTGGGTTGTTCTATCCGAGTTCTATCCGGGATACTTAAGTAATTTAATAACGTGGAGAGTTGTCCGAGTGGCTTAAGGAGCTGGTCTCGAAAACCAGTGTGCACGTAAGTGTACCTAGGGTTCAAATCCCTAACTCTCCGCCATCATGGGGTTGCTGATCCTAAAGATTAGCAGCCCCTGCCATTTTAAGCGGCAAAGATTTTTGAATGATCTTGGCTGTTTTTTTCTTTGATTGGTATTCCAAATGACCATAGGTATTAACTGTTGTCCGAATGTCGCTGTGACCAACCCAATCCCGGATTGTTTATTTGAAAATACCGCCCGCCGTCGCGAGGATAGTTTTGCAGTTTTACCAGGGCTTTATTAATAAGCTCAACGATACAATTGCTTTCCTGTAAACTAAGCAGCCTGTTTTCAAAATGTTCTCTATGAACTCTTGCGACCTGTGCGCTTGTACGTACCATTATTTTCCATGACCTAGGCGCACTTCACCCTCGTTGAGGATATCAGCTTAAACTCAAGCTCCCTACGAATTATCCAATTCTCATCTTCCTGGTTTAAGAAAAGTGTCCTAATGTTCGCTAATCCTGATGAACCGGGCTTTGACCAACTCATCCCGTTATGCTTTTGCCTTTCCGCCACGACTAAATCGTTGGCCTTTTCTCCTTGATTGCTTGATATTCTTCGCCCTAGTTTCTTTCTAAGTGGACTCTAAATATTAAACCTTATTTATTGGAATTATATTACACATTAGGTTTTATGGTATAATTCCAATCCCCCTGAAATTTATGTCTAAGTATATTGATTTTTTTCATTTCTTCGTCAGATATTTTTTTGCCTTTTTCATATTTGTTGGTGTCTAATACACTTTGAACAGTAAGTCCTTTCCTTGTTCGAGTAGAACCAATTAGATTCACAATGACCTCATAGCTTGTCAAAGGTCTGCCTCTCCAATTGATGCTTATCTGAGAAAATAGTTGATGTTCTATTTTATTCCATTTACTCGTACCTGGCGGAAAATGGCATACGGTCACTTCCAAACTACTTTCGTTGCAAAATTTCTGCAACTCCGTTTTCCAAAGCTTAACACGTGAACCATTACTTCCTCCTCCATCGGCTGTAATCAAGACTTGCTTTGATTCAGGAAATAACTCTTTCCCCACATTGTTCCGCCAGCCTTTAATGCTTGCAACAGCAAACTCGGCTGTGTTATAACTCGTTCCTACATTGACAAATCCTGTTTTATTGGCTATATCATACACTCCATATGGCACAGCGTGACCCAATTCTTTATCCGGAAAATCATAAACATTGACTTCGACAGGTTGCCCTTTATGTGCATATTCATTGCCATTGTTTTTATAATTTCCTATGTTTTCCTTCTTCTTTGAATCCACGGAAATGACAGGCTTTCCTTCTTCCTGAAATCGATCCACACTTTTCTGTATATACTCAAACTGCTCATTTCTATCAGGGTGTTTTCCTCCCTCTAGGGTTTTCTTGTTGGCTTGAAGACTGAAATTCAATTCATGTAATAATTCGCCAACACAGGTGCTACTCACGGGATATCCACGATCTGTTAATTCAGCAGAAAGTTTCAAGGTGCTTTTGCTTGTCCATAACAGCGGTGATTCAGGATCTCCCTTGGTTATTGGATCTACCAATTTCTCCAATTCTTCTTTGATTCCAGGATAAATTTCGGTTATTTTTTTTCTGCCTCCGCCTTCTTTCCTCTGACTATCAGGCTTAATCTCCACTTTGCCATTGAGTTGATCCACTCCTAATTTAATGGATGTTACATTTATTCCTGTGATACTTCGGCTTAAACCAGTTCCGCCATGACCATATGCTTTTGCTATTGAGCCTGCAAACAATCGTTTTGTTTTTTCATCCATATGTTCTTTTAAGAATTTCCAGATTTCTTTTAAATGAAGAAGTTCTTCGTTTGGCACATTGAGCATATTAACACCTCATGTTATATTTTCTCAATGTATAGTAACATATTAGTTTGAGTTTAGTCAGCGTTTACATATATTGGTTTATAACCATGTTTGTTTGATCGAGTCCCCTAAGAGGCTCTTACGCAGCGAGCGATACAAGAAACGACAAAAAGCAGCAATTTAGACATTATTCAATGTGTTATGCAGCTAATGTGTTTTCTAAATCGCAATTTTCATCCATATCTTTGTAATATCAAGGAAGAACTGCAAGAGCATTGATTAATTCAAGCCCTGCTCGACCCCCAAAATGCTCTATAAAGAATGACTTCTTCGACAATTATGACGGTAGGGAAAGAGCGCCTCATAACACATGCTCAAACCCTTGATCACTCAAAGCCTGCACAACTTTTTTTATTTCCTGGGCCCGGCTTTTGTGGCAGATTAGCAGGCTGTCACCGTCGTCTACAATGATCAAGTCTTTGATTCCTACCAGAGCCACGGTTTTCTCGTTGGAGATGATATAGGTATTTACCGTATCCAGCAAGAC
>JBAQLX010000287.1:0-4437 GCA_049302315.1 Desulfosporosinus sp. | reverse complement strand
TCATGATAGTGAGCGGCCAACCGCCTGATCCGGTAAGGGCCTGACAGAATTCCATGTACAGATGGTCTACATCAGGGCGTTCTTCACGGTCAACCTTAATGGAGATAAAGTAGCGATTAAGTACTGCGGCAGCAGCATGGTCTTCAAAGGATTCTCGCTCCATGACATGACACCAATGGCATGTAGACTTCGTGACCAACTAAGAATACCCAATAGATAAGAAAATAGGCTTGTTCTCAGCTTTCGCTTTTTGAAAAGCTTCATCTCCCCAAGGAAACCAGTCTACAGGATTTTCAGCATGTTGAAGTAGATATGGTGATTTTTCCTTAGATAATCTATTGGGCTTATTTTTAGTAGTCATTGGGCAACACCTCCTTTTAGATTACAATAATTTGTTGATAGTATGTCCAAGGAGCAACTTTGAATACTTTAAGTCCCTATAGAAAATATTAGAGACACTTCCTGTGGCGAGGGTGTCTCTTATAAATAGAATGGCATAATGTAAACTGGGAAGATTAAAATAAAGAATCCTAATAAAAACTCTGTAACCCCCAGACCGGGAGTTTTACATTACCTTCAACCGCTCTTTCAACCGGGACCGGAACCTATTTTTAGTAATTCCTTCTTGCCAGCCGAGAAGTCCTTTCCAGAGATAACTTTGCCAACCTTTTCATTCTTATTGTCAGCATTTTCTTCTGGAAGTTTCCCGGAACTTTTTTCAGCTTGCTTGTTTTCAATTAATTGTTCAGTTTCATTTTCCATGAATCCAGTCCCCTTTCTATTCCTCTTTCACTAACCCTTCATTACCATATCTTTTACTTTTGCAATTTCATTTAATAAATTCTTAGCTGCCTCACAGCCCTTCATATCCAAGGAATAGTGCATCCACTTTCCTTCACGGCGAGAGCCAATAAGTCCTGATTCACAAAGTATCTTCATGTGGTGCGATAAGGTGGATTGCACAATATTCAAATCCTCTAAAAGTTCGCAGGCACATCTTTCGCCACTTTGAAGCATTTCAATAATCATTAATCGGTTGGGATCGCAAAGAGCTTTAAACACTTTGGCGTTACCCTCATAATTATTTTTGATAACTTAACACCTCATATCTATTGTTACCGATATGTTTTATATGTGTATAATATTCTTCAGATCGAGAAATGTCAATATCGTACATGCTATTTTTTGCTTGTGGTGCTTTCGTATATAGTTTACTCACTTATAATCATTCTTTGTGGGCATATGAATCACCTTTATTAAAGACTACGTTGAGTGATCTGTTAATATCCTTGGTGTTCTTCCCTGCAACTATTGTATTATTTTTACCTCACATACCAAAAGACAGATTGAAACAAGTTATGTGGGTATTGTTTTGGGTATTAGTTTATTCAATTATTGAAACAATTTCTTATTGGTTTGGCTTCTTCTCTTATCATAATGGTTGGAACTTATGGTGGTCGGTACTGTTTGATTGCTTCCTGTTTCCATTATTATGGCTCCATTATAAAAAGCCGGTTTGGGCTTTCCCCATAGCAATAATAATCGCTATTCTGATAATTTCATATTTTCGAATACCATTTTCCAGTATGAAATAAGGCCTAATTCAATACCATGTCAATATGGAGAAGATATTATAATACGATGCAGCGTTGTAAAAATATTTGCTCAAAACGAGAATAAATTGTGAGAAGGGAACTTCGACTGATATAATATATAAGTAGAATAGAGTAGTGGAGCGGAGGTCTTAGATGAAAATAAAAGATATTTTATCGATTGATCTTTCTGACGATATTAAGACCGTCATTGACTTGGAAGATGTTTCTGAAACGGAAATCCAGTCTGAAATCGAAAATTATATCTTCACTGAGGGTTTAGCCAAGAAATATGTGGATTTTGTGGCAACGTTTACTTCCAATATCAAAGAAACCGGTGTTTGGATTTCTGGTTTCTATGGGTCAGGGAAATCCTATTTCGCTAAGCTTTTGGGTTATCTGCTCAGCAATCGCAGGATTGACGGTACACCGGCAAGAGATAGAATACTGCAACGGTTCACGGGTCTTCAGGATGAAGCCATAATCAAAAATTCACTGGCCCGGCTTAAGACGGAGAACTGCCGGGTTGTCTTTCTTGATGTGTCCAAGCAGGATGCTTCTAAAGGGTTAGCGTTTATGTTTTTTCGTAATTTCCTGAAATCATTAGGCTTGCCCGAAAATGAACATGGGTTCTTCTTATATCAACTGATGATCAATACTCAGCAATCAAACATTAACGATATTATTAATCAAAATCTGGGGAAAAACTGGAGCGACTTCAAAACTGGATTGGTTGCCTATGCCAAAGCAATTAAAACTATCTATCTACAACAGGGAAACAACGCAAGCGACTACGATCATTTAATGCTGACCATTCTTCGGGACATTGATCAGTTCAGTGCTGCACGCTTAAAAGAAGAGTTAAGCAACTACCTGCAATTCAATCAAGGCGAGAAAATTATTTTTCTCTTTGATGAAGCCAGTGAGGGGCTTAATCAGCAAAAATTTAGCCTGCTTGATTTGGATGGGATCAGCGAAGCGCTTTCTGCGCTGGGTGGCCAAGTCTGGTTAATCGCTATTGCTCAGGAAAAACTGGACGAGGTCATCAATAACTCGCAGATCAACAGAGCACAGCTCAGAAGAGTAACAGATCGCTTTAAAACAAAAATCCACCTGGAGGCTACCGAAGTGGATGCGATCATCCGGAACCGCTTACTGAAGAAGAAAGAGGATGCCATTATCAAGTTAACAGAAAATTACCGTAAAAATTCTGGTCAGATTACCGACCACGCGGCCTTAAATGCCACCGGAATCACCAAAACTGATACGCTTGATTCCTACCTTACTTACTATCCGTTTTACAAATATCAATTCAACTTGCTGCAAACTTTTTTATTTGGCACTCAGGGGCATGCTTCAACCAAGGCGGCGGCCAGAGGCCTGATCATAACCACTTATGATATTTTGAAACGGGAGGTAGCAGATCAAGAGTTGTTTGACACAGCTACGGGCTGGCAAATAGCTAAGCAAGCTCAACCACAGCCGCCTGTCAGAGTGGTAAACAGATATGATCAGGCTGAAAGAATTCTAAGGGAAAACAAGTCCAGTATCTCAGGCCGTGAATTACTGGAGACTATTTACTTTCTCTCGCAAGCAGAGGTTGTGGCCACACAATCTAACATTATAAAGTCATTTATTAACAATCCTGATCACTTTCATCAGGTGCAGGCTGAGATAACCAAAGCCTTGAATGATTTGGTTGCAGCAAAAATACTTTTCTCAGCTAATAATGCCTACCGCATTACTTCCGATTTAGAACAGCGTTTGCTGGATGAGATGACCGGATTTTCGGTACTTGGCTATGTAAAGAAAAACTACATCCTATCAGTGTACAAGTCCGCCGTATTCATTAAAACATTGGCTCAAATCACAGATGGCAATCTACCCTACAATTTCTATATCACGACCGACAGTGATGATGAATTGACACATCCTCCCCTCAAAGCACTTAAACTAAAACTTAAAAGTGTTTATACCATGAGCGACGACCGTCCTGCCGATCTGGAAGCGCTTAAAGTACAAAGCCAAAACGAAAAAGATCTCATTTGGCTGGTACCGGATAACAGTTCATTTCCCGAAATGGACAGGCTTATTGATGAAATTAAAAGATTTACTTATCTTGAAGATAAGTATAAGAACCCTCAAGTGGAAGAGGTTCCTATTCTGCGCAGTTTTTCAACAGTTAAAAGAGAAAAGGAAAATCGCCTAAGAGATTTAGTGGAACAATCGTTGCAAAAAGCTACTTCTATTTATTTATTCAATTCCATCCAATTAGATAAGGAGAATTGGCATTCGACACTGCAAAGTCAGCAAAGAAAGGTTATTCAGAATGTGTATCACAGACGGCTGGGATCTCAACTGAGAGACGAAGTGGCTGGAAAGGTAATCAAAGAAGCAACGCAGACCCGTTTGCATACCTACTTTTCCGGACCGGACTTTCAATTCTTTAATGAACAAGGCGATTTCATTGGCGAAAATCTCAAAGCAGCGGCAGAAATCTTAAGCAAAATCAGAAACACCTTTGTTAAAGGGACAACCTTGGAAAAAGACTTGGCCCAACCACCAACGGGCTTCGCTTTTGGAACGGTTATTTCTACGCTGGCCGCCTTGATGCGAGCCGGTAAAATAATGGCTAAATACAACGGAACTGAAAAATTTTCCTGGCGCGATGAAGGGGTGAGTGGTCTGTTTACTGCAGCCCGCGAGTTCCGGAAAGCTTCTTTCAAAGCTCTTGGCAAGTCGTTGTCAGCTCAACAAAAAAACGAGATCGTTACGGCTTTGCAAGGTTTGAAATTCGAGGAGCAGATTGGTAAAAAAATTGATTGGAATGCGTTTGACTTTGATC
>JBAQLX010000286.1:0-5349 GCA_049302315.1 Desulfosporosinus sp. | reverse complement strand
AATGGGTTTCCCTGTCCGGACATGTTCTTCCCCCAGACGCTGGATAATTTCTGTGCCTGAGGCGACTTCGTTGCCTATTACCCTTCGCCCAATTGCTGACTCATAGCGTTCAATAAACTCATGCGGAAAACCATGGGGAAAGGTCGGCAGCGCTCTCTCCATAATTACCCCCGCCATCTCCCAATGTCCAGTCGTCGTATCCTTACCGGCAGATTGTTCCGCCATTTTCCCAAAACTGCCTTCCGGGTTGGAATTTTCCGGAACTCCGGTAAGCGAATCAATATTCCCTAGGCCGAGTTTTGCAAGCTGAGGAAGATGGAGTCCCCCCCGGAGACGGGCGATATTTCCCAAAGTGTGGCTCCCCAAGTCCCCATATTCTTCGGCATCTGGCATTTCTCCGATTCCAACACTATCCAAGACACTGATAATAACTCGCCGTGCCATGTTTCCCTCTCCCTCCTTATCCATAGGCCTTAATCCGCTCGTGGGTGCGACTTCCTAAAGACATCCAGCAAGCGCTTCCGGGTCAGATGCGTATAAATTTGCGTTGTCGAGATATCCGCATGTCCCAACATTTCCTGAACTGAACGCAGATCTGCCCCATGATCCAGTAAATGGGTCGCAAAACTGTGACGAAACATGTGGGGAGATATCGTTCGTTCGACATGATGAGTCTTTCCCCATTTCTTCAAGATGTACACCATCCCCTGGCGGGTGAGAGGGCGGCCATGAACATTTAAAAATATAATGTCGCTTTCCCGCTTACCGCATAAACGCTTGCGCAAGGAATTAATGTAAGTCTCCACAGCCCGAACAGCCGGCTCACCTAAGGGGATAATCCGTTCCTTATTTCCCTTGCCTAGGCAGCGAACATAGCCGACGTCCAACGCTACATCTGACAAACGCAGCCCGATCAATTCAGAAACACGCAGACCACTACTATAAAGCACCTCCAGCATTGCCAAATCTCGTTGGGCGAGATCGCATTTCTCCCCTGCCCGTAACAATTTATCCATTGTCGCTTCCGACAACACCTTCGGAAGTGGTTGATTTAGCTTAGGGGTCACTAAATAAGTACTGGGATTATCATTTCTTTTCCCTTCATCCAACAGGAACATAAAAAATCCTCGCAAAGTTGCATTGCAACGAGCAATACTGCGCGGTGATTTCCCGTTATCTTTCCATTGGAGAAGGAATAAAAATAGATCATTGGCCTCACAGCCGGTAAAATCTGTCCCCCGCTGTGTAAGGAAGATCATCAGTTGACGCAGATCCCGCTCATAAGCCTGACGCGTATTCTCTGAAAGCCCCCGTTCAACATGTAGATAGATCATATACTGCTTCAGAAGTTGTTCCTTGGAAGTCACTTTTTATCTTTAGTGAGCTATTGAACAACAAGTATCAAGCCCACTAAATATCCACCGCCTTTCTTTTTTACTTTATCCAATCGTAAGACTCCCACTTCTACAAGTGGGAGAGGTACACCTTATTCTGCTTCGGTGGGGGTAGACTCCGACTTCGCCGCTAAGAATTCCTTTTGGGTCGTGCGGCTTCGGCGAAACCCTCCACTGGAGGCTTTCGTCACCGAAGACTCGATGTTCAACTTTAGTTGAACGAGTTCACTATGTTGATAACATGTTGATAAGGCTGTTGATAAATCGTCTGATAAGAGGAGCATCCTTAGCCTGCTTATCCATTTTGTATGTGGATATGAAAATCTATTTTGGTGAATGGTAATCATGCAATCGAATCTGATGACTCCAGCATTTTGCGCTCAGTAAAAGTATACCACCTTTAGGTCTTGTAGTGTATGGGTTAGCATTGACGCTCGAGGTTTACGACTCAAGAGTTCCAAGTAATAGTCCGCTATGTAATGGTGATCCCGTCACTCTTTCTCCCACATAATCGAGAGGAACCGAGTAACGAGTACCTTCCAATAACCCCCAGTTTAGTTGAAACATCACGCGAGTCAATTCTTTTCAAAGCTAAAGCTCTTTGGAACCACTTGCATAGCAGGTGGTTTTCGTTAGACAAAAACAGAGTGGAACCCGTTCAACGGATTCCACTCGAATATAACATAACCACGAGCTACTGGAACCTAAACTTATAGTACTTCCTCCAGTGGTGTATACTCAATGTTTAGGGCTTCAGCGACTGCCTTGTAGGTTAACTTACCGTTAACGACGTTAACTCCTTTACGAAGCGAACGATTTTTCTGGATCGCTTTAAGATAACCATTATTTGCGATCTCCAGCACATACTCCAGCGTTACATTGGTTAGAGCATAGGTCGACGTCCGGGCAACTGCTCCGGGTATATTGGCGACAGAGTAATGGACAACCCCATGTTTAACATAAGTGGGATTACTATGGGTTGTCACCCGATCAGTAGTTGCTATATTACCGCCTTGGTCGATGGCGACATCAACGATGACACTTCCAGGCGTCATTGTTTTCACCATCTCTTCTGTAACCAAATGAGGCGCACGAGCGCCAGGGATCAGTACGGCCCCCACAAGCAAATCCGCTTTTGCTACACTCCTCGCAATATTATAGGGATTGGACATCAATGTTCTTACTCGACCGTTAAAGGCTGCATCAAGCTCCCTTAACCGCTGGGCGCTCTTTTCAATAATTGTAACTCCTGCGCCCAGGCCGCTAGCCATCCTGGCCGCATTTGTGCCCACAATTCCGCCACCGATAATGGTTACATTTGCGGGAGTTACGCCAGGAACTCCGCCCAGCAAAATCCCTCTTCCCCCATAGGGTTTTTCCAGTAATTGAGCTCCGATTTGAATAGCCATTCTCCCGGCAACCTCACTCATCGGAATAAGCAAAGGCAATGAACCGTTATCTAATTGGATGGTTTCGTAGGCAATCCCCACCACTTCTTTTTCCATGAGGACTTTGGTTAACTCCGGTTCATTCGCCAAATGCAAAAAAGTTAACAGAATTTGTTGGGGTTTAAAATATACGTATTCGGTGGCAAGGGGCTCTTTGACCTTTATGATCATGTCAGCGTTCCAAACTTCTTCAACGGAGTCAAGCATCAGAGCGCCCGCTTCGCTATACTCCTGATCGCTGATTCCACTACCTTCACCTGCGGATTTTTCCACACCAACCTGGTGCCCAGACAAAGTTAAAGCATAGACGCCTGCAGGGGTAATTGCTACCCGACTTTCATTGTTTTTTAGCTCTTTTGGTATTCCAATCAGCATAATACTACCTCCGTCATAATCATTAACCTCGTCTGTTTATTATAATGCAAGTATTATGCTATACGCAAGCGCAAGAGGTTTGATGCCTTCATTGGATTGTCCATAATATAAAACCAATACGGCTTCCCAATGAGCGCTCCTACTCTATATTAGGTTAAAGTCCAAAAAAGCGAACTCCAAGTATTGAGAAATATCCTTGCACGACACCAACAACAACTGCCCCTACAGTAACAAACGTTGCTGCAGCCGTATAATATAGAAATTCTCTCCGTAGCGATTCCCCCCGTGCCTTACCTCGCAGTAACAGAAACGAAAAAATAGTGGCAAGTCCTGCTCCGAGAAGCAGTAATGGAATGGCCAGGAAGGCGGGCATAAGAACGGTCATTAGAATCAAGCCGAGCCCAAGCGTCCCTTTAACTCCAATAATAAAACTGACGGTAAATCCAAGAATGAATCCCCGGGTAAAGACAATGAGATATATCAAAGGGGCTCCAATGATCGTGAGTCCTAAAATCCAAATTCCGGCCATCATGATAAACATATCCCTGGCAAGCGCACTCAAGAAGGTCGGATCAAGAGTTTTCGGTTGACTTTGTAAAAGTGTGTCCAGGAATTTCCCCAATTGAGAGGTTTCAGAGACCCCCAAGGCGCCGACTCCGACCGCTCCAAACACCACACCTGCAAGATAGACACTTGAGAGCGTGAGATAAATAACCCAATATTGACGAATGTGTTCGCCAAGTTTATTCCACATCCTTGCATCCCTCCCCATACATCCTATGAAATTTTATTCCACGGACTGGGAAAGTATGTCCCCAACTCTAACGAATACACCCACCCTCTTCCACCTTGAGTTCAACACGTCGTGCTTTAATAATCTGCAAAAATCATCCGATTCGACCCTCAACAAGTAAAATCCCAAGTATAGTTTTAGCATCCTTAAACTCGTTACGATGGGCCATTTGTACAGCCTCAGCCCAAGGGATTCTTTCCACCTCAATAAATTCGTCGTCATCCGGAGTCAGCGGGTCCCAGACCAAATCCCGCGCCAGAAAAAGATACAGCACTTCATCCGTAAAACCTGGCGTGGAATAAAAGGTACTGATATGTTCCATCGTTCCGCGGTAACCGGTTTCTTCACGGAGTTCTCTTACCGCACAGTCCAGGGGGGGTTCCTGAAAATCCAGTTTTCCTGCCGGGATTTCCAAAATTTCCTGAGCAATAGGATAACGATATTGCCGGACCAGGAGCACCTGTTGATCCTTCAAGGCGACGATCGCAACCGCTCCCGGATGCCTAACGACTTCGCGAGAGGTCTGATGCCCATTTGCCAAGCGTACCGTATCCCGTTCCACACTGAGCATTCGCCCCTTAAAAAGTACTTCTCCCCTGACGCGTTCCTCTTGCTGGTTTTGCTCTTCCAATCTGTTTACCTCTTTCCGTACTTTAACTTTTGTTATTTTGAAAGTAACGCCTGATATCATAATATTTCTTGTTTGATTATACAACATAGTCTTAAATGGTTCCATAAAAAGGAATCAATATGTCGTTGCTGACCCCTGAACTTTTCCAAATCTCTCAATGGGATTCCCCTTACGACAAGATCTCAGTTACTTTCTTTTTGCTTAATAATGGAATATACTTGAGTAGTTAGAATAATATAACTTTATCGTCTGACAGTATAATTCTTCTATAAATAAAGCGAGTGACAAATTCACACTATCGAAATAAGGTGGAACATACATTATGAGACTTACGTTTACCATGGAAAACTATCTTGAAGCAATTTATGAGTTGTCCCGCGAGGGAGATGGTGTGAGAGTATCGGATATCGCGGAAAGATTAGGCGTTACCAAAGCAAGCACCAACAGTGCTATGGCTACTCTTTCCGAAAAGGGGCTAATTACCAACGAGAGATACAAAGAGATATTTCTAACTCCAGCCGGCCTTGAGCTTGCAAAATTTACCGCCAACAAGCATCATGTTATCGAGAAGTTTTTTAGAGTGATCCTCAATGTCAATCCTTCTGTTGCCGATGAGGATGCCTGTGCAATCGAACATGTAATCAGCAATGATTCTATCGCCGCTATGCAGGAGTACCTGCAACGCGTATCAGCTTAATTAACCTTTGA
>JBAQLX010000285.1:0-17203 GCA_049302315.1 Desulfosporosinus sp. | reverse complement strand
TCTAAAATGGAGTTGAGTTGTTCGGTATACTCCTGAATCTCCGGTTCAGTCAGCTTTAAGCGTGCCAATGCTGCCACATATTCAACGTCTTCACGTGAAATTGTCATCTAATTCACCTTCCCTTTGGGTAGTATGTTGCTTTACCCTGTATCATAACAAATGTCACAGCCCAGGGCAAATAGATCAACCTCCCAGCAGATGTGCTTATCTTAACATCTATTAGGAGGTTTATGAAAATCTGAAACATTATTCTAACATTTTGGTTAATTCATCTTCACTGATGATTGCAATGCCAAAATCCTGTGCTTTTGTTAATTTACTGCCTGCATTTTCACCCGCTAATACATAGTTGGTCTTTTTTGATACACTACCAGATACTTTACCGCCATATTTCCGGATTAACTCACTCGCTTCAGTCCTTTCCATTGTTGGCAGAGTGCCAGTTATGACAAAGATCAGTCCGGCAAATTTCTGTTCAGCAATGTCCTCTTTAAATTCCATTTTCATATTGACATGAGCTTCTTTTAACTTATTGATAATCATAATATTAGTTTCGTCGTGCATGTAATCATAAATAGCTTTGGCGCTGATTTCGCCAATATCTGATACACATAATAAATCTTCTACTGTTGCTTCCATAATGCGGTCAATTGAACCAAAATGCTTGGCTAATTCTCTTGCTCCTGCTTTACCGATATTAGGAATGCCAAAGCCAGTTAACAAACGACGTGGTTCATTCTGCTTTGCCTGTTCTATATTCGCCAAAAGCTTATCTGTATTTTTATCTTTACCGATAATGCCCTTTTTAATTAATTCAGCTCTGAAATTCTTTAATAGAAAGATATCAGCTATATTTTTGAGATATCCAAGTTTAACTAATTCTTGAATATATATTTCGCCAAAGCCTTTAATGTCCATAGCATCACGGCCAACAAAGTTAATGAGATGATGTTCCAACTGAGCTTGGCAGTTAACATTAGTACATTTAATATCCGCTGAATCCTGCTGTCTAACGGCTGGGGCACCGCAAGCGGGACATCTGTCAGGCATCACAAACCTTTTTGCATTTTCAGGTCTCTTTTCTTTTAATTCACCTACACATTTTGGAATGACATCACCGGATTTTTCAATTAGTAATACTGACCCAATGCAAATATCAAACTTATCAATAAAATCCTGATTATGTAATGTTGCTCTTGAAACAGTTGTCCCGCATAAGCGAATTGGTTCAAAAATTGCCGTAGGAGTAATTTTCCCAGTCCTGCCAACAGACAATTCAATATCCAATAACTTTGTTTCTTTTCTTTCCGGTGGATATTTGTAAGCTATGGCCCATTTTGGCACTTTAGATGTAGTCCCCAGCATAGTTCTACTTTCAAGAATATCAATTTTAACCACAGCGCCATCAATATCATAAGCCAGACTGCCTCTGGATTCTCCAATTATCTGAATAGCATTCCAAACTTCATCTGCAGTTTTACATTCATAATATGTTTCAATAGCTTTTAAACCTTGCTTCTTTAACCATTCATATCCCTCGACGTGACTTGTAAAAGTAATACCTTCTGTTTCCTGGATATTAAAGATAAATAAAGACAAATCCCTTTCTTTTGTGATTCTGCTGTCTAACTGTCTCAAAGTTCCAGCAGCACAATTTCGAGGATTAGCAAATAAATTCTTTCCTAAAATTTCCTGTCTCTCATTTACGGTCTCAAAAGCTTTATTAGTCATATATACTTCGCCACGGACTTCCAAATAAGGAACAGGGTCTTTAAGTTTCTTCTTTACATCCTTTATTACCTTTGCATTTTCGGTTACGTCTTCGCCAAAATTTATACCATCGCCTCTGGTCTCGGCCATCACTAAATTTCCATTCTCATAACGCAAAGACACCGACAATCCATCAATTTTGGTTTCAACTACAAAAGTTGGGTCATTAATACTATTCTTTATATTCTCCACAAATTGACTAACATCTTCTTTTGTGAAAACATCCTGTAAACTTAACATCGGGTTCCTGTGCGCCACAAGAATACCTGCTTTTCTTTTGGCGGAACCGCCAACTTTCTGTGTAGGACTGTCTGGGGTTATTAGTTCAGGATTTTCATTCTCTAATTTCTTTAATTCTTGCAAAAGCATATCGTATTCAAAATCAGAAATCTCAGAGTTGTCCTGATTATAGTAGCGTTCATTATGATATGCAATTTTTGATTTTAGTTCTTCAATTTTTACCTTATTGTCCATTTGTTTTTCCTTTTTTAGTGTCTTTTTAATTAAGACCCTTCACTTCAATTCTTAAATTCATAAAGTTCCGGCAATAGTTTTCCGATATATATTGTAGGCGACTTATTAATTTCTTATTGCATTGCTTCTATATTGGTAGTATTCTCCTTACATGCCATTTTATAAGTGCAATATGAAATATGCAACAGAAGATTTCCTCCTAATTTCACTTTTTTCTACTGAAGAGGAGTATTCCCCTCAATCTTCACTAACCATAATTTCCTATATCATTGCTTGAATTTCCTCGATATGAAAATTTTCCTTTCTAAAGCGCAAATATTTCGCTTCTTCTCTTCATCCAATCGTAAGACTCCCACTTCTACAAGCGGGAGAGGTACACCTTATTCTGCTTCGGTGGGGGTAGACTCCCCCACCGAAGACTCGATGTTCAACTTTAGTTGAACGAGTTCACTTTCCTGTATAATAAGCGTTAAGATAACTTGGCTCGGCGCGCGAAAGCCAAAGCCATAATTTGGAGTCTTCTTAAGCGCCTACATTAAAAAGCAAGGGAGGTACGCCGCAACCCTTGAAAAAAGGAATTTCTTCTTGTTAAGTATTCGGGGCGCGGCAATCACAACATGGATTTATCAACCATAATTGGTATTATCGCTGGATTTGGCGCCCTAATCATCGGGTATATTCATGAAGGTGGAAGCGTCGGCGCACTTGGCGGATTATCCGCAGCCATCATCGTCTTCGGGGGGACAGCCGGGGCCGTTATAACCAGTTTTCCGCTCTCCGACCTAAAACAATTTCCTAAATGGTTAAAAATTGCCTTTACCTCCCAGTCATTTGGCGCCATCCAGGCTTACGAGACACTGGTGCGCTTTGCTGAAAAAGCACGGCGTGAAGGATTACTCAGTCTGGAACAAGAACTTGAAACCGTAACGGATCGCTTTACTCGCCATGGCATGCAACTCGTCATTGACGGCACAGACCCGGAAATTACCCGAGAAATCCTGGAATCAAATATTGCCGTTCTGGAGAAACGCCATAAAGTTGGGGTTTCCGTATTCGAAGCCGCCGGGGGATATAGTCCAACCTTGGGAATTATCGGGACAGTTATGGGGCTGATCATGGTGTTAGGCAATCTTTCAGATCCGGAAGAACTCTCCCAATCTATCGCCGCTGCTTTTCTGGCTACCCTTTATGGGGTCGGCTCCGCCAACCTTCTTTGGCTTCCCATTGCCACGAAGCTCAAAATGAAGGATAAAGCAGAAGTATCAGCCATGGAAATGGTTTTAGATGGAATCCTCTCGATTCAAGCGGGTGAAAATCCTTCTATCCTGAAAGAGAAATTAAAAACCCACGTTGGCTCTGTGCTTCCCTCCGAGGAAGAAACCCAGGAAAGAGCAGCCGCACTCGGTAATGCTGCTGTCAGTGAAAGCCGATGAGTAGAAAACGCGGACATGAAGCAGAAAAAGACAATGGCGAACGTTGGCTTCTTACATATTCTGATCTAATCACCCTCCTGATGATCTTTTTTGTAGTCCTGTATTCAATGAGTAAAGTTGACGCTCAAAGATTCGCTGCTGTTGCTGAGTCCCTTAATAAGGCCCTCGGCGGAGGCACTCCGGCGAAAATCGAGTTGTCTGCAAGCCCAGTCGGGCCATCTCTCTTTCAGACCGGAACCCCTTCCTCGAAAACCACCGTCCCCGGCAATGGAAAGGATCCCAATGATACAGACCATACAAAACCTGACTCAAGTGCTAACGCCAGCCAGGGAAATGGCGACACCGAAAAGATGAGTATTGACGCGATCAAGGCCAAACTGGATAAGTTTGCGGCGGACAATGGTATCCAGTCAACCTTGGTATCGACCATTGAAGAACGCGGCCTGGTTGTCAGCATCCAGGAAACATTGCTCTTCGAAAGCGGCTCCGCCGACATAACCGCTCGAGCACGAGACATACTCAATAAAATAACCACAGTTCTTGCCGTTGCCCCCAATCAAATCAAGGTTGAAGGGCATACTGACAATTTGCCGATTAACACCGCTAAGTTTCCCAGTAATTGGGAACTATCCGTGATTCGTTCCATCAATGTGGTGCATATCTTGCAGTATGACGGGATTTCTCCTAACCGACTCTCCGCAGTAGGTTATGGCGAGTTTCGGCCAATTTCTTCCAATGATACTGACGCCGGTCGTGGTAAAAACCGCCGAATTGATCTGATCATACTTCGCACCAAATATGACCTAACCGAGCCACCAAATATGACCTAACTTGGCCCGATAAACCAAACTCTTTTTTCCGTCCCAGTTGTTCCTGCTGTAACGAAAACTCCTTAGAAGGCTAAAATGCGAACTGCCCGGTACACAATCTCGGCGGCCAATTGAATTTGTTCCGGCTTCACTAGGTCGAGACTGTCTTCCGGGGTATGATTTTTATAGAGCCAGTCTCGCGCAAGGAGGGTCACCGCAGGTATACCCGCGGAGGCAAAACTAATGGAATCACTATTATGAGCTGCTTGGGTTGTTTTTTGGGCACTGGCGCCCGCTTCGGCAGAGGCTTGACGGATAGCTTTGAAAGCTGGGTTATCCCCGTCCGCCCAGAGCGCAAAATCTCCGATCATCCCATTTCCTACCGTATCAACGTTCAGTACTGCCTGAATCTGGTGAAGGGGAAACGGGGCGGAGCGGACAAAGGCTTGCGATCCCACAAACCCCATCTCTTCGGCACTCCAGAAAGCTAGGACGATCGTTCGTTTCGGGGTATTTCCTTCACGCAGAATTCGCCGCATGACATCTAGAACGCATCCTACGCCAGAAGCGTTATCATTGGCCCCAGGGTATACCTGTCCTTCAAAAATCCCCAAATGATCGTAATGGGCTGAGAGAAGAATAATTTCTTCCGTTTTTTCCCCCTTCAGAGCACCTAGGAGATTGACACTCGGGGGTCTTAATTGATTAGTTTCCTCAGATTTAAAGGTCAACCGGCCATTTACCCTGCTTTCTATAACCGGAGGGATCGTAAACACATGGCTAAACCCTGTTTCGAGGTCTCCCATTGGCTTCAATCCAAGCATGCTTAATTGAGACGACAGATACTCCGCCGCTCTGGCTTCTCCTATGGACCCCGCTTTACGACCTTGCATCTCAGAACCGGTTAAAACAAAAATATCATCCATAGCAGTCCGACTTAGGCTTTCAGCTTTGTAGGCATTATTGAGTTTAGTCCTTGGCTGCAGTAAGAATTCTACGGGCGGAAGCCCTAACCTTGTCTTTAATGCTTCTCCAAAACGAATAGGTAATAGACTCCAGGGTAAGGCGATTGCCCCAAGACCCAACAATGCTTTTAAAAATACTCTGCGCGTCTGCATTTTAATCCTTTCTAAGAGGAGAAATGTCTATGTCCATACGCATCAATGCCCCGCATCAAACCCAAACTCCCAGTCTTGATTCTCAAGGCTCACTTGAGCGAAACAGTGACTTCAACGGAGTCTTGTCTCAGACTCAGAAGATTCAACGCATTGAACTCCAAACCTTCCTCGGCCGTCTCGGAACACAGGGAAAGAAGTTATCTGAAACACTTACGCTCGGTGATCTTAAAGATTTCCGTGAAATGGTTACATCCTTTCTTCGTTCAACCTTTGGGCAAAGCCGAAAAATGCAGGAAGAGTCGTCTTGGGATTCACAAGGGCGACCTAAGGTCATGGCGAGAATCGCCCAAATCGATCATGCATTAGATGAGCTTGGGAAACAACTCCTTGATCAGCAAGCTAAACCCCTTGAGGTCCTAACTAAAATCGATGAAATCCGAGGCTTAATCGTCGACCTCTTCACGTAAGAAATTATTCTCATAGATCTATTCGCTAAGGAACCAGAAATATCTTCTATTTATAATACATTACGCAAATATTTTCAGAAAAGTGGTGTAACCCCTTTGTCCTACGCATCCATGCCAAATACCTACGAAGAATTTATTAAGGCTTTCCACCCCAAGAGCGGGCTCGATCTTAAGTTTTATAAGCAAAACCAGATGCAACGGAGAATCCTGAGCTTTATGAACTCCCACGGACACTCAACCTATGAGCCATTCCTTAAGGCTCTGAGCGTTGACCCCGTCTTGTATGACGCCTTCTTCAAACATTTGACCATCAACGTTTCTCAATTCTTTCGGGATACCAACCAGTGGAAAACGCTGCGGGAAACAATATTCCCCCTACTCCTTCAGAGCAACAACCCTCTGAAACTCTGGAGTGCAGGATGTTCAGGCGGTCAGGAGCCTTACTCCTTAGCATTGACTTTGATGAACTATTTTTCGGCTGCCAAGTTTACCGTCTTGGGTTCGGATATTGACTTAAATGTCATTAAACAAGCCAAAGACGGTATCTATAAACAAAATGATTTTGCGAGCACTCCGCCTGAAATTTTACTCAAGTATTTTACCCCATTAGACATGGGCTATCAAATTAAAGATTCGGTTAAACGGCAGGTTGCGTTCCAACACCAGAACTTGCTGACAGAGCGTTTTCAGGCTGGCTATGATATTATCGCCTGCCGTAATGTGGTGATTTATTTTACGGATAAAGCCAAAGAAATCCTCTACAAAAAGTTTACGGCCTCCTTACGACCCGGCGGAATCCTCTTTACCGGCAACACAGAACATCTCTTTGGGATGAACCAACTAGGCCTTAAATCGATCTCTCCTTTCTTTTATCAAAAACAATAACGGTTTAATAACGAAAAGAGTGGCGAACAATTCACCACTCTTTTTTCTGACCCATTAAATAGATCTTCCCCTACTCTGAGTGAGAGATCTATATACATTTCCGAGTCTAGGTTAGTCTGAGTTAGGCTGAAGTAAGTCTATGTTTAAGTTGTCGTATACACTCTTTCATACTGTCGGATAAACTCTTCCAAGGGATAAGTAACCCCTTTGCCTTGAACCTCCAATGATACCAGTTGAGCATTTGGATTATAACCGATAAACTTCATCCCGAGTAGTTTGGCCATTTTAGATAATTCAATCCGCGCGCCTCGCCCGAAGTCCTTTAATTGCATCCAACACACGCCCCCTTTTTCTTGTCTTGAATGACTCCAAAAAGATATTGAGTGGCCCATTTGGAAACGCTATTCAGTTACATCTTCTACTTTAGATCATCATATCTTATTCAAGGAAGCGATGCAACTCTCTAGGCTGGATAATTTTGGTACGTTGTCCTTATATTTTCATCATCCCTTCAGGATTGTCCCCATAATCCCAAAACACTTATTCCAGCTATGATTAGGACACTTCCCGCGATTTTAGGTAAGGTAAAAGTTTCCTGGAGGAGAAACGTTCCATAAAGTATGGCCAGCACATATCCCAGGGCAACGAGCGGATACGCATAGCTAAGTTCCCAGCGGGAGATCACAACAAGCCAGAGAATGGAACTAACCCCAAAACACAAAAAACCAAAGAAAATAGCCGGGGTAAAAATGATCGATCCGAGTTGTCCCCAAATTCCTGTTACCGTAACTTTACCATAATGAAGCATTCCCCAGCGAAATAAAAATTGCCCGGTAGCACCTAAGACTATGGAAAATAAGGCGACGACGAAAGGATGCACTTCCGAAAGTAAATTCATAAAATCAGAACTCCTTGAAATCAAAATCTCTCAGCCTGCAACCCCATCCTGCCGTTCCTTAGCTGATAACGTTTTAGGTTTCTCAAAATAACGTATATCTATACCAGGAAACACTATTTCTACCTGATCGTTTAGTCTCATATTATACTAAATCTGCTTCCTTCACTATTATATTTCTATCATTGACAGTATCCAAATAGATTGCAATCCCAATAGACGCCGTGATGTTTACGGCAAAAATAAAAAAGCAGGTATAAACCTGCCAGTTCTTGCTAATTCTCATGGGTAAACGAAAAAGAGCTTATGGGTAATTTATATCCAGTTTCCCATAACTAAGTAAGTAAGAGCGAAGTCAACCTGTAAGCCGAGTTCTGTCCCTCCATATGGAGGTGATGATCATCTATCTCGAACCGCCGTTACCGACGGCCTCTAGCGACCTTACCCGGGAACAAAAACGGGCCGTTCATAGTTCCCCTATTCAGTCTTGCTCCAAGTGGGGTTTACATGGCCAGCCAGTCACCTGACTGCCGGTGAGCTCTTACCTCGCCTTTCCACCCTTACCTACTTATCGGCGGTATCTCTCTGTTGCACTTTCCTTAGGGTTTCCCCCACTGGGTGTTACCCAGCACCTTGCCCTGTGGAGCTCGGACTTTCCTCAGAGGCGACCTTTCGGTCCTTACCCCCGCGATCATCTGATTAGCTTCGCTAAATAATCATACTAGAAAAAACAGTTTTGGTCAAATGGATAATTTTATCATATCCAAGGCGAACGATTTTTTAAACTCACTCGAATCTCAATCCCCTGAAGGGATTTGTCTGTGGACAAATAATGAAATATTGCTTGCAGCATGGGGGCCTCACTCAGGAAATGCCCGAGATCGCCGACAGCCATACCACCTTCAAGGGCATCCAGAGCGGCGTGATGGTCAACGTCACCGGTAATGAGCAGATCAGCGCCGATAAACAACGCTTTCTGTACAAAGCGAGCTCCGCTCCCATTAACGATTGCAACTTTGCGCACCACATTCTCTAACGACCCCGCCAAGCGAACTCCAGCTAAATCATAGGGCTGTGCAAATACTCCCGGCTGGCTTAAACAGCCCAAAAAGCGCTTCCAGACATCCCCTAATTTTTCAAGCTTCGGCAGATATCCACTCACTCCATACCCTCGCTTCTCTCCACGCTGGAGAAGGGGAATGAGGTCATCCGCCGGCTCCGCTAAAATCTTCATTTCCTTCAATCCAAGGACCTCACCAAGCGCTCGGCTTGAAGAAAATATGGACTGGTCTAAATTCGTATGGGCCGTGTAATAGCCGATCTGATGTTGCAAAAGTCGAAGAGGGACCTGAGCTGCGGCATTATCTGCTCTCAAATTCTTTAAGGGGCGAAAAATTATGGGGTGATGCGCGACGATCAGCTGCGCACCATAAGCCTTCGCTTCTTCGACGACCTCCAAAGTTCCATCTAAAGTGATTAGGATGCGCTCAATAGGGGCGGAGCCGCTCCCGACGAGCAACCCGACATTATCCCAATCCTCCGCCCATGATTTGGGAGCTACTTTTTCTATGACCTGAGCCACCAATTCCGCTGTTACCATATTCGTAATCCCTCCAGCAAGGCCATTTCCTCAGATACTTCTCTGATTTTGGTCATAATCTCAGTGCTCTTCGACTTTTTCATTTGCTCCATTCGCTTTGCAAGCATGCTCTTGTAAACGTTTATATATCGTGTCAAGAGGTCCGTTCGTTCTTCCAGGATCAGCGGCCCAAGTTGCCAAACAAGTTTCTGTACAAGGCTTGGAAACTCCGCCTCTAAGATACTCCCGTTCTCCAGGAGGGGATGTAAACGTCCCGTCCAATTGCATTCAATCGTTTGAATTTCGGCGCCATCCCAACCTTCGTCCTTGGAATATGCCATAACGACATAGATTCGGTCGTCTTCTTCAACTAACCTTTCCGCCTTAAGCCGCCACCCGCAACCTAACAATGCCAAACGTACAGCGCTCTCTGCACCTTGAGGTTGCAGGATAAGATCATGCACAGACTCAATAACATCCGGTCGTGCAGACAGTATGTCCAGCATGGTTCTTCCGCCCATTCCCGCAAGCGTTAAGACATTGACTTCCCCGGACGCGAGCGGCATTAACCCATCACCAAGCCGCACATCAATGACTGCTTCTAAATGCCGGGCTTTGACGGCAGTCAAGGCAGATTGATAGGGACCTTCATGAACATCAATTGCGACTGCTTTTGATATCTGCTGGGTCTCATAGAGGGCTATGGGCAAATAAGCATGATCTGTTCCTATGTCTCCGAGAATTGCACCATTTGGGACAAACGCCGCGACCGTTTGCAAACGAGGACCTAGGATAACAGATAAAGTCATAGTTCACCTCATTAATACAGTCCATTATCTACAGTATACTCAATCGTGCCATTTCTCTAAATGAGAACTGATAAATTTAATAATTGTCTTGTTTTCCTCTTTTCCTGAACCATTGATCGATAATGATTCTCCAAAAGCCATATGAATTGGTTTACTACGTCTGATTGGTCCCAAATCCTTTAAGTATTTTCCGTTTCCCCAAAAGTCTGTCTTTATTGCAATGGGAACAACCTGAACCTTGGCATGGCTTGCCAACTTTACTCCTAAGGTGTTAAAATCCTGCGGTACAAATTCTACAGTCCTTGTATTTTGCGGAAACACAATAATTGATACCCCATTTGCTAATAATTCCCGTCCTTGTTTCATTACTATTTGGAAATCCGCTCGAGAATTTTCCCTGCTGACAACTATTGGATCTCGCGAACGCATAATTGGGCCAAAGATCGGATGTTTAACAAGACTATCTTTGACGACAAAGGTTACGTTTATAAACGGAGCGATCAGACAGGGAAAAACCATCGTTTCCAGCGTGCTCATGTGGTTGCTAATAAAAACAACAGGTCCTTTGCACTTATGCAAATTCTCAAGCCCTGTGATATGAAACCTGCCCCCGCAACCCTCAATTAACTTAAAAACATCATATGAAGATAACGCCCAAGCCTCTGTATCATATTGACCTCTTAAGGCTGCCCTATGGGATTTTCGCACGATATTCAAGTATTTACACATAAAATACAAACGCGTATTGATCATTAATCTATCTAAAAATAAACGATGAGTATTTTTCTCAGTATGATATGAATCCTTCATAAAAAAGTCTTTTTTCAAAAACCATTCCTCCTGTCGATTTCCAATAGCCCATTTAAAAACAAACAAAGCCCCTCCCTTGAAAAGGAAAGTGCCGGCAGTAGTACGTACGCTAACTAAGCTATAACTAAACTCGGAAAGATACACTGTTTTTCGATTTATGTAAAAGGCTGAAAGCCGTGGGTATCACTGGTGGGCGATACTGGTCTCGAACCAGTGGCCTCATCCGTGTGAAGGATGCGCTCTACCGCTGAGCTAATCGCCCCTGTTTCGATGCTCGATGCTCGATGCTCGAATTTAAGCAAAAATACTAATTAACGCCGTCCAAGTGGTTAACTTTCGATTTCAATGTATACCACTGTTCCAACTTCAATACCTCAAACTTCAAACCAATCAAGGCTCTTCGTTATTCCAGTTATGATCTCTACACCCTATTCGAACCTCGCACCTCACACCTCGAACTTCGAAATGGTGGGCCCACTTGGATTCGAACCAAGGACCGACCCGTTATGAGCGGGGGGCTCTACCGCTGAGCTATGGGCCCGTATAGAGATAAAAACACAATTGGCTCCCCGAGTAGGACTCGAACCTACAACCTACCGGTTAACAGCCGGTTGCTCCACCATTGAGCTATCGAGGAATGTCCTTTGCACGCGTTATTATACGTAATTCTGCTCCTATAGTCAAGTCTTATATAAACTTATATAAAAAATAAATTTTTTTAATCCCCCAATGGACTTAATATTCGATGCATTAATTAGAGGACATCGAACTTCGCATTTTGTCGCTTATTCCAAGTAATCCTTTAGCTTTTTACTCCGGCTTGGATGGCGCAATTTCCGTAATGCCTTGGCTTCAATCTGCCGAATCCGTTCTCGAGTAACCCCAAATTCCTGTCCAACTTCTTCCAATGTTCGGGTACGTCCATCATCAAGTCCAAAGCGTAACCTAAGCACTTTCTCTTCACGTGGGGTTAATGTATCCAGAACTTCTTCCAATTGCTCTTTTAAGAGGATGAACGAAGCGGCCTCCGCTGGCGCCGGAGCATCCTCGTCCGGGATAAAATCTCCCAAATGGGAGTCTTCCTCTTCCCCGATGGGTGTCTCCAGCGAAACCGGTTCTTGGGCAATTTTCATAATTTCACGTACACGTTCTACTGGAATATCCATTACTTTGGCAATTTCTTCAGGAGCTGGTTCCCTTCCTAATTCCTGCAATAGTTGCCGTGAAACGCGAATCAACTTGTTAATCGTTTCTACCATATGCACCGGAATCCGGATCGTCCGAGCCTGGTCAGCAATGGCACGGGTAATGGCTTGACGGATCCACCATGTGGCATACGTGCTAAACTTAAATCCTTTGATATAATCGAATTTTTCTACTGCCTTAATCAGTCCAAGATTGCCTTCCTGAATCAGATCAAGAAAAAGCATACCCCGTCCAACATAGCGTTTCGCAATACTGACCACGAGTCGCAAATTGGCTTCCGCCAGTCGGCGTTTAGCTTCCTCGTTGCCGCCTTCCATACGTTTTGCCAATTGTATTTCTTCCTCGGCAGAAAGCAGAGGGACTCGTCCAATTTCTTTCAGGTACATGCGGACCGGATCATCAATTCCCACGCCCTCAGGGACACTTAGATCCACTTCCGCCTCTTCCTCTACATCGTCTTCCGATTCCTCCGCTATTTCCTCCTCGTCTTCCTTGGCCTTTTTTAGAACCTCCAGATCAACTTCTCCAGGTTCAGGCGCCACATCTATCCCCATACGGCCAAATTGTTGGTAGACATCGTCAATTTGATCCGCAGAAAGATCAATCCCTTGGAGAGCATCCATAATCTCTCGGTAGGTTATGAACCCTCTCTTTTTGCCTTTCTGAATGAGGGCTCGGACGCTGTCCATTTTTTGCTCTTCATTCATCTGTCCCCCACCTTCCCTCAGATCATCCTGTTGGGAGTCTTTTACCTTACTATTCACCACGTTTTAACCGCTCTCCTATCTCTTTCAACAGAGCCATGGCGCCTGCCATGTCACCGAATTTTTCCAATGCTGCCATGCGAGCTTGAAGATCTTCCACTCTTTCCTCAGCTTGAGTAGAAAGAATTTCCTTGATGCAATCATCTAAAAGTCGCTCAGTTTGAGATATATCTAACTCTTCCAGGAGTAAGCTCGCCAATCGGCTTTGAACTGTTTCGTCACAGTGCGCCGGCAATACGCCATCCTGATCGAGATAATTAAAAATTTGTTGATGTACGGGGACTTTCCAAAAGGATTCTCCAAGCATGGCCTTGATTTTAGGCAAATATGAAATATCTTCTAAAAGCAGGCGTAAAAGTAAAAGCTCTGCTCGATAAACCCCTAAATAGACGATGGGTAGAGGGGGTGTACTATTGCCCTTACATATAATGGCCTCAGTAATATTATCCCTACTTTTTATAGAACTAACCTGTTTTTGTGGAGAATATTCCAGTAAACGCTCATTTTTCGGTTTTTTCGATTCGTAGCTTGCAATCTCGCGTTGTACTGCCTCTAACGTAAGGCCAAGTTCCGAACTTAAAAAGCGCTCGTACCCTTCCCGTTCCACTGGACTGGTAACTTTCAAGATATCTTTTGCAAGTTTAATCACTAATTCCGCCTTTTCAGGAATGTTCCGGGGTGGCTTTTCGCGAACCAGTGTGCGATATTTGAACTCCACAAAGGTCAAAACCTTGCTTAAAGCTTTGTTAAACTTCTCCACACCGTAACTTTTCAAGTACTCATCCGGATCCTTTGCTCCGGTTAAGGTTAAAACGTCCGCCCGAATCCCAGCGTCGCGAAGGATTTCTCCCCCTCGTAATGCCGCCTGAATTCCCGCCCCATCGGAATCATAGAGAAGGACGACGTGTAAAGTATACCGTCTCAAAAGCTTTGCCTGATCCTTGGTTAAAGCTGTCCCCAAGGACGCTACCGCATTCGGGAACCCGGCATTTTGCAGGGCGATGACATCCATATAACCCTCGACCAAGAGAGCATATCCTGCTTCACGAATACCTTGATGCGCACGATGCATGCCATAGAGGTGATGCCCTTTGTTAAAGAAAGCACTCTCCGGAGAATTCAGATACTTAGGGATTGAATCATCCAGCACTCGGCCGCCAAAGGCAATTGGATGTTTACGTTGGTCAAGTATACTAAATAGCACACGGTTTCGGAAACGATCATAATATTGTCGCCCATCTTTACTCAACGTTTCCTTTTCAACGGCCAGGCCCGCCTCGGCTAATTCATGCGGCTGGACGCCCCGTTCCTGCATATAACTCAATAATCCATCCCAGCGCTCCGGAGCATAACCTAAACGAAAGCTTTTTATGGTATCAAGGTCAACCCCGCGCTTGGCAAAGTAGACTCGTCCGGGTTCTCCTTCGGGTAATCTCAAGAGAAGATCATGAAAGTAGCTTGCCGCCCATTCGTTAATTTCTTCAAAACGTCGGCGAAGTCGATTTTCTTCCCGTTCACGGGGAGATTGTTCCTTCTCAGGAAGAGACACGCCGGATCGGCGCGCCAAATTCTGAACGCTCTCTACAAAAGACCAATTTTCTTTCTTCATGACAAAAGAGAAAACGTTACCTCCAATATTGCATCCAAAACAATAAAACATTTGTTTCTCAGGAGTCACAGTAAAACTTGGTGTCTTTTCCGAATGGAAAGGACAAAGTCCCCAATAGTTTTTCCCCTTACGCTGCAAGCTGACATATTCAGATATAACCTCAACGATATCCGTGCGCAAACGCACTTCCTCGATAGTCTCTTCCGGAATTAATTCGACATGAATTCTATTGTCCACGTTCTTTCGCCCTTCGATGTTTACCCGCCCATTATTTAGTTTGTCAACCCTTCACTTATACAATTCTTCGCCGAAAATTCACGGAATCCTCTTTTTTAGTCTTCTTATCCAGAATTACTTTTAGAAAGAATTCAAATCCATTTTCAGAAACCATTTTATTCTCCTTTTTAGTTAGTAATACCGACGGACTTTCTTCGACGTATATTTCTACAAAGTAGCTGCTCCGTTACGCTTACTTACTTGCACTTTCCATCCAACCTTTACACAACTTGATAATCATGTTAATATATGAACGGTTATCCGTATCATATTAAAATGATACGGATGTTAGTTAAACTTAATCATAATATCGACAACTTCCGGTGTATTACCAAGACGGACCGGCGGTCCCCATGTTCCGTAACCTGACGAAACTATGAGTTGGAAATCGTTCTTGCGCAATAACCCCCAGTCCTTTTCAAAAATTCGGCGTGTAATAAACTGAATGGGAAATATTTGTCCACTGTGCGTATGTCCGGATACCTGCAAATTCACCCCTTGTTCAGCAGACTCTTCTAATTGCGATGGTTGATGATCCATTAAAATAATCGGCAGAGAACGGTCTACCCCTTGCATTAAGGTTTTTAAGTCTTGTCTCGGAACCCCATTGAAACGCGCCCCTGACTGATCATCTCGCCCTATAAGATAAAAACTCCCGGCAATCTCCTGGGAACTATCCCGTAATACCTTTACACCTGCCTCACCCAAGTAATTTATTGCTTCTTCGGTATTACTGCCAATGTACTCATGATTGCCCAGTACCGCAAATACACCATACGGAGCGCTAAGTTTACGAAAGTTATCGGACACTTGTTGTTTATTTGACGATTCGATATTCTCATCGAATACATCTCCTGCAAACAGGATCAGGTCGGGGTTTAGTTCATTAACCATATTGACCATCTCCGTGAGATTCCCGTTATGAATGATCGTTCCTAAATGAATATCTGAAACCATGACAACATGTAACTGGTTTAGAGATCCGGCTTGCTTGGCAATTGTTATATCATAATGATTAATTCGAGGATGTCGGGCATTCCAGGCGCCGTAACTTACAATACCGACGACTAATATCACAACGCCTAATCCCAAAGCAGGGTTAAAGTTCCGTTTTATTTCCAACGGGATTACTTGAAGAAAGTGATCGAACAAACGCAGGAAATCGCAAGTAGTGATCACTAATAAAAAGTAGAACATAAAAGCCAGCCAATAAGCCCCTACCATTGTCGTTACTTCGTATACTACCGCCGGTAGAAATTTATGGCTGAATCGACTGAATAAAAAAGACCAGGAAACCAGCCAAAAGACGGCCCAATATACTTTAGAAGTTAATAAAGGGATGCGGCTAAACAAGACCTGCCACCCACGCAGACCAATGTAGTAATTGAGTCCGCCATAAATTAGGAAAATAACGCATCCTACCAGGATATAGAAAGGATTTATCATTTCCGGGTTCTACCTCCGAATTTCAATGTTTAACGCAAGGATTTTTTCTATCTGGAGATTATTATATAGCTTTTTCGGGATTACGACACATGCTATAATATGTACCTTGTAATTTAGAAATGAAAAAGTGAAAAGTTAGCTCAAACCAGGAGGAATAAGCAGTGGGAACAATAACAATGTACTGACACAAAAGAATCCCTACTCGGCGCAACTTGTCTTTCCGCCGAGTAGGGTATTCCTTACAGTAGAGTAGCGTATCCAATTTGGGAAAATGGTGTTGTCATCATATGTACATAAATACACATATTTAAAATGCTATTATATGGATAATACTGATTAAGAGAAATGAGGCTTCCTAAATGAGTCCATTTGATTTCTTGTTAGTAGCACATCTCATTGGGGACTTTCCCCTGCAAACCAGTTGGATGGCAGACAAAAAAGCGAACAATTGGCTGCCCCTATTAGCCCATTCCGCCTTATATACTGCTATTATTGGTCTTATTTCCTTAATAGGTTTTGGCGGTTTAGCCCTCTGGCAGCTCGCAACAATTTTTCTAGCTCATGTCACCCTTGACCGCCGTACTTTCGTAGCCTGGTGGGTGAACCAAATCATGCGTACTAATCTCTCAGAAAACCGTTGGCTTGGCATTATGATCGATCAAGTCTTCCATGTGACTATTCTTGCACTCATATTGCAAATATAGTAAACCGAGACATGTACCGTTATTGAATATTTTTTGTTATTTTACTACACCATGAGAACCTAAAGGCTAATTATATTAGAGGATTTGTCGGAACTCTTCGTCCGTTCCCTATGAGCAAAACTGCCAACTATCTCCTCTACCCAGATCCA
>JBAQLX010000284.1:0-1747 GCA_049302315.1 Desulfosporosinus sp. | reverse complement strand
CTTAAGGCCTTGACTGTTTTGAGACCGGCTTCTGTCATCGGAATCTTGACCACAATATTCTCATGAATTGCTGCTAACACCTTTGCTTCTCGCAGCATTCCCTGATGATCAAGCGCAATAACTTCTGCACTTATTGGTCCATCCACGATCCCAGTCACCGTGTTAAGAAGTTCGAAAAAGTCCTTACCTTCCTTAGCCACTAAACTGGGATTCGTCGTAAGACCGGCGATCACGCCCATATCCCAAGCTTGTTTTATTTCATCAATATTCGCCGTGTCTAAGAAAAACTCCATGATGTTGCCTTCTTTCCAATGATTAGGCCACAGTTAAAAGCTCTACCGCGTAATGTTCATTTTGTGCTTTCTCTAGCAACTCAGCCAAGGAAACTAACGCCATTTTTTCCCCTCCTCGTTAGCGTTGGAGAGATGCTGACCACGCAGCGGACTATTTATATGCAAAGTTTTGTTCTCTTCCAGATACATCGAATTTATTCCTTCGATTTGCCGGACATTATCCGAACTGTCCGCATAAATTACTCCCACTGCTTCACAGTATTCACAATAAAGTTCGATGCGATCCGGTAACAACTCGAAGGATAGCTGAAGGTTTCCACAAGCACACCCTAAATCTCCTTGCTTGGCCAGACGATGGAGATAATCTAAAATCCTTAGCATCACTTCAGGATTTTCGAAATCTTCCTCATAACCCAGCTCTACTGCCAATTCCCCAATGGATTTTTCTCGTTCATGACAGGCCTGGGTGACTTTCTGCCTTGGCCCAATATATCCGACAGGAGCTTCCACGGCAGGACAAGTAAGCGGCAATGTGTCATAACCCCATAGGGCATGCCGGTTTAATCTTAAATAATGGGTCTCCCCACAGTAAGCACAAGCATAAGTGACGTTAAACTGCTGAAGGTTACTGCTGGATACAGACACGAGCTGAAGACCGCAGCCACAAAGCAGGTTCTTCCGACCTCGCCGAGAAAATGCAAAGAGAGAAAGGGTCTGAAATTCCAGCTTACCGCATTGGGAACATTGAATAGCGATCGTCGTGTTTGTTGTTAGAATCATAATTCCCTTCTCCTCCTAAATATATTCCTACAACGTATACTTCATATACTTCGTCATGCAAGAAGATTTTCCTGCCTTTAGACTAACAAAATAGTTTATATTATTGGGCAATCATCTGTGTTTACTACAAGGACACCGTTAAAATCTCCCTCACCCGTGCTCTCAGCTCAAACAAATCAAAGGGCTTGGCCATATAATAGAGAATCCCGAGGTCCTTTGCTTGCTCCATATTCTGAGTATCACCATAGGCCGTCATCATAATTACACCAACTTGACAGTCCAAGGCACGAATTTGTCCTAATGTTTCTATACCGTTCATTCCTGGCATTTTCATGTCCATCAATATAAGATCTGGCTTAAAGTCAATAAGTACCTGGAGTGCTTCCGCTCCGTTGGCAGCCATTTCGACTTCATGTTTATCCTCCCGGAAGGTCTCAAAGAGCAGGCGCCGCACACCAAATTGGTCGTCTACAACTAGGATTTTACCCACTTCCGACATCCCTTTCCCTTATGTTTATTAAAGAATATTCTGTGTATAACGGTAAAACTCCTTCGTCCATAACCCGTTCCGAGAACATTTGTCCATCTTGTCTATATCTCCTTGGAATTCGAGGGTTTGCCACAGTCCGGCGCAACGGGATCCCAACCTCATCCCCCAGTGCGCAGTCCTGCAT
>JBAQLX010000283.1:0-4751 GCA_049302315.1 Desulfosporosinus sp. | reverse complement strand
AAGCCGCAGCGGGTCGCTTCATCCAAAAACGCCCGAATGTTTTCCCTGTTTGCCTCCCGATCGTTGTGCCCGAGAAGATGAACATGCATATCTAACAACCTAAATTCCCCCAATTTCTAAATACCCCACAGAGCGCCTTTGCATCAATGAGTATGCCGGCACGAACGTCCCAAACTTGCATAGCTCCTTTACGTCGAAGACGAAAACAGCCCCAAAGAACCTATGGTCTTCCTAACCCCGGCGACCCAAGCCAGAGGAAGCTTCTTAGCTTAAGGAGCACGGAGAGAGAAGTCGCGTCAATGAGTGAATAAAATGAATTGCACGTTCACCAAAGCTTTCAAGGAGAAGTCTTTATGGTTGGCTTAAACGGTTCTCTTTGTAATTTCATTTCATTCATGGCTTGGTTAAAACACATGATCCGCCAATTCCTCAAAGAGCACGCCGGCGTCCATCCCACTGCGGTGAATCAGAGTACTCTGTGCCTTGCCATGATCCCGCACCGTCCCTTGATGCATCAGCGCCGCTCTGGGAATGACAAACGACACGCTGGTCCCATCCGTACGCCCGATACACCAGACCTCTTCTACCTGACGATAACTCGTTTGCCGGACACCCTCCAGGGAGACATCCCGCAGACGGGAGTGCAAGGTCATTATGTCCGTTACTTAAGCGCATGCTCCATTCTCTGCGTGACTGTGCCCGTACAATGACATACCCGTCAAAAACCCGCGTCTCCGCCAGCACGGGGTGAACTAATGCTTTAACACAATATTATCGCTATGTGTCATAGAACCTTTTATGTTGGTATATAGTACGATAGTCTTCTTTTTTCATTTCGACCCTTTCTCCCCATTTCCAAAAGTACCAACGCGCATTTGCGTCAATAACGCAAACAGCGCAACGGGATTCTCTATCGTTCCCACCCCCGGCTGCTCCGCCCAGGTTAGAGGAAATTTCCTGGCTTAGGGAGCACGGAGAGAGGAATCGCGTCAATGAGCACTGGCGCTAAGGCGCCAAGAAACGCATCAGTCCCACTTTCTCCCGAAAGGAGCTGACTCCACTGTCTTTACTCACCCTCGTCCTCGGCCTATGTCTTCTTCTTTGGGGGATGAAAGTTTTACGTCGGGGGCTTCAGTCGTTTGCAGGGCTTCGCCTCCGCCAAGTTCTGCTTTGGATGACCGCAACTCCCTGGCGTGGATTTTGGAGTGGGTCGATTTCAACCGCCCTGCTCCAATCAAGTACTGCTTTAACGGTGATGGCCGTATCTTTCGTCGATGCCGAGCTACTCCCTTTTGAAAATGCCCTTGCTCTGATTTTAGGGAGTAATATCGGAAGCACGCTAACCACGCAACTTCTCGCTTTTCCCTTAGATTGCATAACACCCTACATAATGGTCCTCGGCGCCCTGGGTTATCTTTTTATTCCAAATCGAGGACGATTTCTTTCCCTGTCCATCTTCGGCCTCAGCGTTCTCTTTTTCGCCTTGGGCTTACTTCAGTCAGGTATGGCCCCGCTCGCCGACCTGCCGGCAATCCAAGGTTTTCTCCGGCAACTGGGCGACAACCATCTCCAAGGGGTCCTCGCCGGAACCGTGCTCTCCGCCCTACTTCATTCCTCCAGCGCCACGACTGGTATTGTCATGCTCCTAACGGAAGACGGATGGTTAACCTTCCCTACCGCGCTCGCCTTCATCTTTGGCGCAAACATTGGCACATGTTTTACCGCCGTTTTGGCAGCTCTGGGCTCCTCGCGGGCCGCTCAACGGGTGGCCTTGTTCCATGTTTTACTTAACGTATTTGGGGTCCTGCTCTTCTTGCCCTTTGTGGGACCACTGGCTCATGGACTCACCCTTATGGGAGGAAGCCTATCGAGACAGGTCGCTAACGCCCATACCCTCTTTAATCTTTTATCCTCCCTATTGGCTTTTCCCTTGTTACCTTGGGCAACTCGGTTCCTTCAGAAAATACTCCCTTAAAGGGGATTCACCCGAACCTTTTCGACTTGAACACGGCCATTCTCCCGATAGATCTCCAATTTGCGACAGGCTTCTTCAATATGAATAATTTCCTTCCCCACGGCGATGATGGCATTGGAATGGCAATAATCCACAAGAAGACGGCTATTCGGACTGATTTGGACAAAGGTTGAACTGACCTCTGAGCCCCCAAGTTCGCGAATACTGACCTTCCCCCCGGCAATGATTTTTCCTCCCCGGCATACGCCCTCAATCGTAACATCTCCCTCGACCCGAATATCAGAATTATAGACCCCCTTCTGACACTCAAACGATCCGCCACATTCAATGGTTGCTCCTTGTACATAACTAACCACCAAGCTAAGCTTTTCCGGAATTTCAAGGGACAAATTTTCTACAAATTGTCCAAGCGCCTGATCCGCCCGTTGCAAAAAAGGTAAAGATTGCAGCTCCAAGGGTCCTAACCCGGTTAAGAAGTGGTTCGCTGTTCGGATAGAAACAATTAAACCTTCCGTAACCATTTCGTCATTTTTATGTTCCAGAACAAACTTTTCCACGCGTTTAGACAGTTTGGGAAGCTCGGGGAATTGTTTTTCCATGACTAGTTTCAGACATTGTCCCGGTTTAAAATTAACAGCTCCCTGTGCCTTAATCAACTCAGCCGTATTGCGTAAACAAACGCTTAGTTGATCTCGCAGCTCAGACACACTGTGGAGGAGTTCCGAGCTAACCACAAATTTTTCCCCAACAACGATCTTTCCGCCCAAGAGGCTATGATGAATTTTGGTCCCTTTTTCGGCCTTGATCTCGGCATGTGAAACAGATCCCGTAATTTCCAGCCTTCCCCCAGCAAAAATGCGAAGCCCATCTTGAACATTCCCATTCACAAAAACATCCCCCGGGAACTCGATACTTCCAGTTGCCAGATCAACATCCTGATGAAGAACATAAACTTTCTCAACCATATATGTCTTCTCATCCATACGCACAGGCTGTCCGGCACATGCAGCAACCACTTCAAGTCCGTCAGCTGAAAGACAGACATTCTTCTTCAAACGAAAATTGAAATCCTTAACCGCAGCGACGGGAAATACCTTGCCAAATACGTTTTTTCCTGGGACCCCAGGCTTGCCGGGAATTTTACGGGCAAGGACAGCTCCCTCATTGACTATTTGTACTCTGGATGCAAAAAAGTCGACGCTTTTTGCCCCTATCTCCGAAGACCCTTGAGTCGTGCTTACAAAGTCTTCTAATTTTGGATTTTCAGACGGTACCGCAGGCGTTGCAACAGCAATCACAACCTCACCAACGCCCTGAACAGCCATTATCTCCGGCCAAATCCCGAAGCGGCGTCCATGGACTACCTTTAATTGCTCCAGGTCTGCATTCAACCTTGTCTCATCCCAGAACTCCCCTAGGGCAGGCAGGCTCTCCCAGGTCGCAACCTGAGCCAAATCAATCTCTTCCATAGCAGGAAGGTCCTTCGGCAGGACATAATGCCCTGCTAGTTCATGCCGCACTTTCGCCACTACCGACAAACCCTGGAAACGGACTTGCAGTTCCCAGGTTAATAGCCCTCCCTGGATTAAGGGATGGTATTCCACTTGATCCCCGGAACTAATTCGAAAGGGCTTGTCCTGCAGCTTACCATTCAGCCAAACTTCTCCAGCCTTTTTAGAAGGACGAAACTGTTTGACACCTTCTCCTAGGGCAATGATGTACCTGGTTCCGTCCCAGATTACTTGATTAGAGGTTAAAAACACATCAATCGCCCCACTTTGTCTAAATTTTCATACCACTTATGTACTACATTATATACTATCACGAGTGTTAGTCTTATGGTAGTAAAAACTCAAAGCCCGTGAATGCCGATTTTCTCGGTGTTCACGGGCTTTTTGCGTTATGGCTATTCTGTCGCGAAATCGAATCTTGCGCTCTCGTCTGCTACATATCGCTGGACGTCTGCTATGTAATTGTCAGGCACGATATTGAAGCGACGAACGTCGAGCGAGTACAGATAGTCGTTTTCAATGTGGTATGTTTCATCAACATATTTCCGCAGAACATCATTGTGTTTACGAAGCCGCACACGTGCCTCGGCATCCTGCTCCGTATAGGCTCGAAGTATGAGCATTTTGATATATGCCGACGCCTCGGTCGCATACCGCTCCATTAGACATTGTGCCAATTCTTTTAGCAACACTACAGATGACATCAAGTCGTCGTCTTTGCATATCGGAGTGCACTGTAATCGTCCATCTTTGTTTTCAAAATAGTTGGCGCATACCGATGTTGGCTTCTGGCGCCCAGAATTTGTCTGGATATAATCGATGACCGGCTCGAAGTCGCGTGTCAACATCAAAACCGTCCTTTCATAAAGACTGTCGCCTTTTTCGCCGGTCTTAAATAGGCGATTGATGATAGCGTACTTCTTATTGCTGTCAAACGAGAAAATAGGGTCGTCAAGAATCACCAGCTTTGCGTCGTTTCTAATGGCATCGAACATAAACAGTATAAGCGCAATATTCACGCCGTGGACGAGCGTATCGCCCAGAACCTCGGTGTCCTGCTGCTCGCCTGTATTATTCACGCACAGCCTTAAGCCCCGTCCGACTTCCTGCCGCTTCGCCGTAGCGTTGTCGGAGTGCTTCAGCGTGCAAATCTGAAATACGTTTGGTTTGTCCCAGCCCTCACGCAAGGCGGAGTGGGAGAAGATGGTCTCCCGAATCTGAATGCGGCGGATGTCGTCCTCGTTGACATTGCCGCTCGCTTCGCC
>JBAQLX010000282.1:0-2344 GCA_049302315.1 Desulfosporosinus sp. | reverse complement strand
GGCCCTATTTGCGTATTTGCGTAGCAATCTTACCAGCTTGTGTTATGCTCGAGGGAAGGCCTCCCGTCCGGTCAGCCTTCCCAAAAGGGGTCTGACCCCCTCAAGATTCGACAAATTATACATATACATAATTATCAAGAATCCCTAGAGGCCAGTAATATAAGGCGTCCCAGGGATTCTTCAATGTTACAGAATATAGTTGTGTTACATTCACAGAAAGAGAGTCAATATTCTTACATTGTATGTTACTATTCACAGCCCCATAAGAAGGAACCCCGTGGGAGTGTTCGTCTTATGGTAATATTTTTGATGCAAAAATTTAGCGACCCCGACATTCCCGACAGAGCCGCTATTCTGTGATTTCCTCGCTTACGTCGTCTATGAAGTTGTAGATGATTCGTACCCAAAGCCCTTGATACCAAGCTACTTCCACTCTATCATAACTATCGTCTCCACATGCCTCGAGATATCTGATCCCTCTTTAGAAAACACATGGAGAAAAAAGCCCACCTAAGGGTCCAAGTCCCCTCGCCTCTACTGGGAATAAAATGGGCAATTTATCAACGCCTCTAGCTCTAAATGCGTGACCATTTATACGTTGGGATCTTTTTGACATGAAGGGCTTTTTGAGTTCATATTGATCAAGAGATGACCCAGCCTACTGAATGGTTATATGGCTTACTATTACCTCCATGATACCCATAACTTGACATTTGCCCATATTGGCGGGAATCATCATACTCATACCCTTGGTTAATAACATAGATTCACCATTATAGATTAGTTCTCCTTTCCCCTTCACAATGAAAATTAAGAGAAAAATGTTAAAAGGCTTTAACTGATGCCTGCCTTTAATCAGCCACTTTTCTACGGTAAAGTAATTGCATGCTAACAATTTTGTTTTTGCAACACCCGTCTCTTCAGCTGTAAAAGGTTTTGGTTGATAACTTTTAGATTGAAAATCAATAGCATCAAGGGCTTTCTCAAAATGTAAAGTTCTTTTTTTGCCGTCTAAACCTACTCTGTCATAATCGTAAATTCGATAAGTTATGTCTGAGTTCTGTTGTACTTCAAGTAGTACAATCCCTTTTCCTACGGCATGCACCGTACCGCTGGGGATGAAGAAGAAATCTCCCGCCCTGGCGGGAACTCGTACCAGTAATTCATCCCATTTATTTTCTTTTACTAATTGGATAAATTCGCTTCGGTTATTTGCTTTATGTCCTAGGATAATTTCGGCTCCCTGTTCAGCATCTATAATATACCAGCATTCTGTTTTACCACTTGCTCCATTTTCATTTATCCGGGCATATTCATCATCCGGGTGAACCTGGACCGATAAGTTATCATGCGCATCTAATATTTTTATTAGTAAAGGAAACTTTTCTATATTGTATTCCGCAAACCATTTGGGACATTTTTCTAGCAATACCCCTAACGACTGCCCTGAGAATTTCCCATTGATAATAAGGCTCTGACCTTCAGGCTGATCGGAAGCAATCCAAGCTTCACCCATATATTCAGGCGAATCTGGATACTCAAAAACTTCTCTTATTCTTGAGCCTCCCCATATGCGGTTTTTAAATGCTGGTTCAAATAAAAGGGGATAAGGCTTCACCGCAAATTACCTCTCTTCGCAAATGCCCTAATTCGGGGCCCTGTTCTGCTTCCTAGTGGCCCTTTCCCGCTATCTCCCGCCGGACGGATTCCGGGATCAGATCACCGACTCGACCTGTAGCCAGGCAGATATGGGTATCGGCAGCGCCGTAATAAACTAGGATTTCGTCCCCGGCGTCCAGCACTTTCTTATCCTCAGTCGGCACCGCACCGCAGGTGAAAACAACATTGGGCACCCAACTCTCCTCTTTCTTTCCGATCTCATACACGGTTTCGGGAGAAAGGACAGGATTGGGCGAACGGTAGATTATGCGCTCCGGATTAGCGAGGTCGGTCAAAACAACGCCCAAGCGGTACACCCTGTTCCTGTCGACGCCGTGGTAGATAAGCAACCAGCCGTATTGAGTCTTTATAGGCTGGGAGCCCGCTCCGATCTTCAAGGAGTCCCACATCCCACCCAAGCGCGGCCCCAAGATAATGAAGTGCTTTTCTTTGGGGGCTGGAAACTCGAGCTTATCCATTTGAACCATCCATATATTCGGCTCAATCCGGTGGTAGATAATATATTTTCCATTTATTTTAGCCGGAAACAGGATGGCGTCTTTGTCCCAGATGTTCTGGAAGACAAGGCCTTTTCTTTCCCATTTATCAAACTTTCTGTTGATTATATCATCCAGTCCTATGGTGGCAGCGGCAACTTGGGCGATGACCCCGTCGTAGGCAGTGT
>JBAQLX010000281.1:0-2881 GCA_049302315.1 Desulfosporosinus sp. | reverse complement strand
ACTTGCCCTTCGCAAGAATACTCGTTATAGTGGCATACTTTCAACTAAAGGAGTTTTATAAATTGATAGGCATTGTAGATTATGGACGGGGAAACTTAAGAAGCGTCGAAAAGGCTTTGGAAAAAGTCGGCTTTGAGGCAACGATTATGACCTCTCCGAAAGACCTGAACGGAGTGAATGGAATCATACTTCCAGGAGTCGGGGCGTTTGCCGATGCGATGGAGGCTTTAAAACGTGGAGGATGGACTCGGCCTATCACTCAGTTTGCCCGCTCCGGTCGCCCTTTTCTGGGAATCTGTTTAGGGATGCAGGTTCTCTTTGAGATTGGAGAAGAACATGGCGAGCACGCCGGCTTAGGACTCCTAGCGGGTCGAGTTGTCAAATTCCCGCCTGGCGGTAAGATTCCGCATATGGGCTGGAACAATCTAAAAATAGAACAACCTTCTCGGTTATTAGAAGGGATTCCCGACGGATCCTTCTTTTATTTCGTTCATTCGTATTATGCCCTACCGAGCGAGAAGCGTGATATTATAGCTAGTAGTGATTATGGAGTCGTCTTTCCTGCAGTCGTTGGCAAGGACAATGTGTGGGGGACACAGTTTCACCCGGAAAAATCAAGTCCCTGGGGACTCAAAATACTTACAAATTTTGGAAGGTGGGTGAATGACCATGCTGCTCTTTCCGGCAATTGACCTCAAAGAGGGAAAAGCGGTGCGCCTGTTACAGGGACGGATGGAGGATGTCACGATTTACGCCGCTAACCCTGTTGATGTGGCCAAGGACTTTGAAAGTCAAGGCGCCGAGTATTTACATATGGTTGATTTAAACGGCGCTTTTACGGGTAACCCGGTCAATGATGAGATAATCCGACGAATTGTCGGGAGTGTTTCCCTGAAAATCCAGGTTGGGGGCGGAATCCGCACGATGGAGCGGATCACGGAGCTTTTAGAGTTAGGAGTCGATCGGGTTATTCTAGGGACAATCGCCGTCAAAAACCCGGAGTTGGTCGCGGAAGCTGCGCGCCGCTACGGGAGACGAGTCATTGTGGGTATTGATGCTAAGGATGGCTTGGTTGCGGTTCAAGGCTGGGCGGAAACGACAGAAATGAGGGCCATTGACTTAGGTAAGGCCATGAAAATAGTGGGAGTACAGAGTGTGGTTTTCACAGATATTGCCCGGGATGGAATGATGCAAGGCCTTAATCTTGAGAGTACGGTACAGATGGCCCAGGAAACTGGTTTATCCGTGATCGCCTCTGGCGGGATCACGACATTAGACGACCTGCGCAGCGTGCAGGCTGAGGTGTTAAAAGGTGTCTCCATTGAAGGAGCTATTACAGGGAAAGCACTTTATAGTGGGGCCTTTACTCTGAGGGAAGCACTGGAGGCCGCTCACGCAAAGGGGAATGCTGGAGAGCATGTAAACGTAGTGCAAAACGTACAAGATGATGAGAGTTAGGAGGGAAATGATATGTTAAGTAAGCGAATCATTCCCTGCTTAGACGTCCATGACGGGCGAGTGGTCAAAGGGACTAACTTTATTCAGTTGCGTGATGCTGGGGACCCGGTGGAACTAGCGGCCTTCTATGATCAAGAAGGTGCCGATGAGTTGGTTTTTCTGGATATTACCGCTTCATCGGATAATCGCGAAACAATGATTGATGTGGTGCGTCGAACGGCGGAGCAAGTCTTTATTCCTTTCACGATCGGGGGGGGACTGCGGACCATCGAGGATATACGACGTATGCTCCGGGCTGGAGCAGACAAAATAGCTCTTAACACTTCCGCGGTTCAGAATCCACAACTCATCCAAGAAGGGGCCCATGCCTTTGGCAGTCAGTGCATAGTCGTCGCCGTCGATGCGCGAAGCAGAGCGCCAGGTGAATGGGAAGTGTATATCCACGGGGGAAGAACAGCGACGGGGAAGGATGTCTTGGAATGGGTTGCCGAAGTGGAAGAACTTGGCGCAGGAGAGATCCTCTTAACCTCCATGGATCGCGACGGGACCAAGGCTGGTTATGAGTTAGAACTGACCAGGGCTGTTAGCAGAGCGGTCTCTCTGCCCGTAATTGCCAGTGGGGGGGTAGGAACGTTAGAGCATTTAGCGGAGGGGCTAACTCTTGGGGAAGCGGACGCCGTCTTAGCTGCTTCGATCTTTCACTACAAGGAGTATAGCATAGAGGAAGCCAAACGCTATTTAGCGGGGCGGGGGATCTTAGTGAGGCCTTGTGTGACACAGCGCTCGGTACTTACGACGCAGAGCAAACTAACCGTGTAAGCTCTTTTCTTTGGGGTGCGGGGTACCCGCCAAATGCACCATCCTTGGCGCAGTGGCGGCAGCGCACTTCCGTGTGCGCTGCCCCGGTCTGGGGGTCTCGCTTACACGGAAGTTTGCTAATCTGCTTACGTAAAGACGTCGCGCTCGTGCGACACTGCGTCCTGGGCTTGAATGGGAGAAATGCACGATGCATGAACTACGAACTACGTCTTATACTAACGATAGATGATGGAACAGGAAGGTAGAGATACGTATGGATGCAAATGTAATAGCCGTTTTGGATTTATCGAAGATCCGCTGGGATTCCCATGGCCTTGTTCCCGCAATTGTCCAAGATGTGGAGACTAAAGACGTTCTGATGCTCGCTTATATGAATGAAGAGTCTTTGCGCCGGACTTTGCTGGAACACAAGACCTGCTTTTACAGCCGAAGTCGGCAATCCTTGTGGTTGAAAGGGGAAACCTCCGGACATTTCCAGGAGATCATCGACATAAAATTTGATTGTGATCAGGATGCGCTTCTCCTGACGGTGAAGCAAACCGGGATGGCTTGCCATGAAAACCATTTTTCGTGTTTTCACTATGGTTTGACCAGCAATGGATTT
>JBAQLX010000280.1:0-1767 GCA_049302315.1 Desulfosporosinus sp. | reverse complement strand
GTGTTACACCCTGGCCCCATGAATCGGGGCGTGGAAATCGCGGATGATGTGGCCGATGGGGTACAAGCTTTAATTGAGCGTCAGGTTACGAATGGGGTGGCCATTCGCATGGCTCTTATTTATTTACTGATAGGAGGGTCCAGCAATGTGGTGGCTTAAAGATGTCTGGGTGATTGATCCGAGTCAAAATCTCTCAGCCCTGCGGCATGTTCTGGTTAAAGGCGGGCAGGTGTTAGAAATCTCTTCCTCAATGACAGAGGAAGAGGTGTCGGCAAAAGCGCAGGGGGAAGCAGTAGACACGATCAACGGTAAGGGAAAGTATGTTTTTCCAGGACTTATTGATGTCCACACTCACCTGCGAGAACCAGGACAAGAGGACAAAGAGGATATTCTGAGTGGCTCACGCGCTGCAGTGCGCGGCGGGTTTACAACAATTCTGGCCATGGCTAACACGCAACCGGTGATTGATAATCGGGCCCTCGTTGAATTTGTGCGTATGCAGGGAGAACGTGCAGGCTATGCGCATGTACATCCGATTGGGACGGTCACCAAGGGAATGCAGGGGGCTGAACTGGTGGAAATGGCAAATATGAAAGAGGGCGGAGTTGCTGCCTTTTCCGACGACGGTAAAAATATTCAAAATGCCGAAGTGCTGAGGCTCGCTTTAGAATATGCCAAATTGACCGGACTCCCCATTATCAGTCATTGCGAGGATAAAAACCTAGCCGGAGAAGGGCAAATGCGCTGTGGCGTGGCGTCGGCGCGGATGGGATTGAAAGGGATCCCAGCCAGTGCGGAAAGTGTGATCGTGGCGCGGGATTTGCTGCTGACTGAGGAAACCGGCGGGAAACTGCATTTGGCCCATATTTCTACGGCAGAGAGTGTCGATTTGATTCGGCGGGCCAAAGAACGAGGGGTCGATGTCACGGCGGAAGTCAACCCTCACCATTTAATCTTTTGTGATGAAGATTTGGGGATCACCGAGACCGTTCTTAAAGTAAATCCTCCCTTGGGTTATCGAACGGATAGAGAGGCGCTCATCGAAGGACTTCGTGATGGGACACTGGATATGATTGCGACCGATCACGCCCCACATACCCAGGCGGAAAAAACCCGGCCCTTTGATGAGGCCCCCTTTGGGATTGCGAGCCTGGAGACAGCTTTGAGTGCGGTATGGCAGCATTTAGTAGTACCCGGACGAATTTCTCCGGAGCGAGTGATCGAGGCTTGGAGCTTCTCTCCGGCCCAGAGGTTTGGTTTGCAGGGGGGATCATTAGTCCCTGGGGCTCCGGCGGATATGGTGCTCTTTGATCCGGACTTCTCTGAGGTGATTGATCCGTTAACGTTGGTTTCCAAAGCGCGAAATACCCCGTTTTTGGGTAAAACTTTACAAGGGTTTCCGGTCATGGTATGGGTGGAAGGTCGACTGGTCCAGAGAAATCGTCAGGTGCTATAACGTTATGCGATGTGCGAGGCACGAGGCGCGAACTGCGACTACAGAAAATTTAGCTGAATTTATGAGAGATGAGTCTCATACTCCATCTCTGGATAAAATGTACTTATCGAGGATCTAAGCGTGCGAAGTGCAATATTCAATGTGCGAATTGAAGTTCGAACTTCGAACTTCGAACTTCGAGCATTGAGCATCGAGTTTCGTACTTCGCACCTCGTACATCGATAAAGGGGGTGGGTGAAATGCTCACAGAAAACCTAGTGGTTGTTCATGAATGCTTGGGAGAGGAAGAGCAAATGCTGAGGCGCCTGGTT
>JBAQLX010000279.1:0-4537 GCA_049302315.1 Desulfosporosinus sp. | reverse complement strand
AGCTAAGGACATACCCCCCCATAAAAAATATTTTTTCATTCCTTTTACTCCTTTTGTCATGCTATTTCTTCCAGTGCTACCTCAAAGATTTCGTTGTCCGGCACCCCTCACCACGTTTCCAGATCTAACTCCCGCAGACAAGTAATCAATAACCGCCGATTCCTATAAATCCATATACTATGTTTTTTTGAAGATGAACAAAACTCAAATCTTGCTGGATTAGCAAGTCTTGCCCTGCAGAGCCCTTGGATAGTATCGGCCAAACAGGCGGAGCCGTAGACTTTAACCTGCACCTCCGGAGATTTTATATATCCGAGCATTTTATCAGCAATTAACGCCATCCTTACGGCAAGCAATAGATCAGGGCATGTTTCACCGTGATGGATTAGTGCATGTTTGAGCAAAGTCTCCTGAAGAGCGTTTGCCTTAAGCGGGGATATTTGGGGGGTCCGCGGTGAAAATACCGTGTCATGCTCGAAGTATGGTTTAATATCAATCACATGAGACCCATCGATCGCATCCATACCCGCTACATAGAGCATATTCTCCTCAATCCGTTCCAACTTTACCAAAGTTAGAGCGATAGGATTAGGGCGAGCCGGGGAGCGTAAAGCAAATACTCCGAATCTATGGGACAAAGGATTGACTTTAGTGGGTACTGCGGTAGTAATGTCACGAGGCGCTTGATGAAACCAGGTCAAAATCCATAAATGTGAGTATTCTTCGATTCGCTCAAGTGCTCCGACATATGGTTGAAATACCCTTATCCCTGCCTGGACTCCATTTGTGGGCATGACATCCCGGTCTTTTATCGATGATTCCACTTTCCCGATGGGATTAAGTGTAATAGTGTCTGCCACTAAGCATACTCCCCTCTTAAGCTCCAAATCCATTGCTTGTCTCTTTGTCTTTTTATGCATGATCGTTTTTGTTTGCTAACTGTATATTATTTAGTACTAGTTTAGTTAAGGTTTGAGCTTAAACTTAACATAAGCTAACAAAACAAAACTATAAGGTTATTATACGATATCTTAAGTTAGGTTATCAATAGAAATAACAAACAATATTTATAATTTTGTTGAATGAATTTATGTTTGATCAGAAAAAGAAGGCTCCACTCTTTTAGAAATGGAGCCTTCTCTCAATAATTTAGTTATTTTTCCTTTTCATTTCATAATCATAACTGAGCTTGCTTTAACCAGGGCGCTGACATCGTCTCCGACTTTAAGTGTCATTGAATTCGCTGACCCAGTTGTTATTGAGGCGACTACCATTTTTTGATCACCAATGTCTACCGTCACTTCAGTAGATACCGGGCCGGTTCTTATGTCCTTTATTTTCCCCTTGAGCTGATTTCTCGTCGATAATTGCATATCTATCACCCCCATCCAAAAGTCATTGGTAGTATGACCTCATCAGGAAATATTATACATATTCGTCATCGATCTATCCTCCCTAAATGAAACTAAGCTATAACTTGATTATAAGATATGCTATAATAGGTTAGAATTAGAAATAGAATCATTTACTATATTGAAATAGCGGGGAGACGGGTTCACATATGTCCGAAGAGGTTTCTTATACTCCTGAAGAAGTGGCAAATATCCTTAAAATCTCCAAGTATACGGTATATGAACTTATTAAGCGTGATGAGCTGGCTGCCTTCCACATTGGTCGCAAGGTACGTGTCGACGCTGCAGATATTGAAGCGTACAAGCGTAATTCAAAAAATATAACCCCTTTCACTGCTTCAGCGACACCACCAACATCCTCTAGTCCAGGTTTTCCGTTGGACGAGGGTTTAATTATCTGTGGACAGGATATGACTTTAGACATTTTAACCCGCCATTTAGAAAGAAGATTTCCACAGATCCGTTTCCTCCGACATTACATTGGCAGCATCGACGGACTGATGGCTTTATATAGAGGTATGGCCAACGTCGTCACCGCTCACTTATGGGATAGTGACACCAACGAGTATAATACTCCGTACGTACGCAGAATGTTGCCTGGACACAGGGCCTTGATCATCAATATGGTTTATCGAACGGAAGGGTTCTACGTTGCCAAAGGCAATCCAAAGAAAATTTTCACTTGGACAGATCTAGCTCGCCCGGACCTACGTTTCGTCAACCGGGAACGTGGTTCAGGCGCCAGAGTTTTATTGGACGAACAATTACAGATTCAAGACATTGCTCACCAATCCGTCAATGGCTACGGTAACGAAGAAACGAGTCATATCGCCGTTGCCAGCAAAATTGCCAGAGGTGAGGCGGACGTGGGTTTGGGGATTGAAAAAGCCGCACAGCAAGTTAATAATCTTGACTTTGTTCCCTTACAAATAGAGCGTTATGATCTAGTTATACGTAAAGAAGACATTGATAAGCCATATTTTCAGGCTTTAATGTCCATCCTGAAATCGGGAGCTTTCAGAAATGAGATAGTTGGAATCGGGAGCTATGATGTAACCCGAATGGGGGAAGTCATGGCGGAGGTGTAGTTTCTTCAACAACGAAAGAGGTATTTGGAATAGTATAGCTATAGCCCATATTCTGTGGTTGCTTTGATCTGTTTGCTTCTTAATTGTCCACAAGCAGCATCAATATCCGCCCCATGTTCAAGCCGAATACAACAATTAATGCCCTGCTTTTTCAATGTATCATAAAACGCCAGCATCGCTTCATGCTCGCTTCTTTGATATTGAGTATGTTCATCCACCGGATTATAGGGAATTAAGTTGACATTTGTGAGATCTCTCTTACCCCCAATCAGGTCAGCAAGTTGAAGGGCATGTTCCCGACGGTCATTCAGATCCTTGAGCAGAATATATTCCAGCGTAGTCCGACGCTTCGTTTTTTCCAAATAGTAATCAACGGCCTGCATTATTTTTTCTATTGGAAAGGCTCGGTTTATTTTCATTAGCCGTGTTCGAAGTTCGTTAGTTGGCGCATGTAAGGAGATCGCCAGGTTTACCTTCAAATTGGTATCAGAGAATTCATAAATTTTATCGGCGAGGCCACTGGTCGATACGGTAATATGTCTTGCACCAATGGCTAATCCTTTATCATCTGAAATAATCCGTAAAGAATCCACAACGTTTCCAAAGTTATCAAAGGGCTCGCCAATCCCCATCACCACAACGTGACTCACTCTTTCATCGTGTTGCGCTTTATCCAGATGAAGTTGAACTTTCATAATTTGTTCCACAATTTCGCCACAGGATAAATCACGCGTTTTCGTTAATAACCCACTCGCACAAAAACTACACCCCATATTACAGCCTACCTGGGTGGTGACACAAGCCGACAAACCGAATTTAGGTCTCATCAAAACCGTTTCAATCAGATTATCATCCTTTAACCTGAACAAAAACTTAATCGTTCCATCCGCTGATTCTTGCTTAAAGTGTTCGTTTAATGTTTGGAGAACAAAATGATCTGCTAATAACTGAAGACACTCCTGATTGACATCAATCATTTCTGAGAAATCCGTCACCCGCTTTCTATAAAGCCAATCCCAGACTTGCGATGTCCGAGACTTTTTATGCCCATATTCCATAAGCCAGGCTGCCAGTTGGTCAAATGTCAATCCATAAATGGATTCTTTATTCATTTATTATCTTTAGCGGGATATCGCACAACAAATACTAATCCCCTAAATATCCCCATCCTTTCTTTAATACTTTTACAGTGCCTAACATGTTGATAAGTCTGTTGATAGTTCCCACACTACTCAGTATAATAATAATGTAATAGGCTATTAATATATTGGTATTTGAAAGGTGAAAGTAAATAGCAGATCCTTTAATGAGATAATCTCGCCGAACGTAAAGCCTGCCAAAAAAAAGCTCTTAGCTATAATATTATTAGAGATAGCAGACGTAGAAAATTTTAAATGAATAAAAGCCAAGGGTACCAAGTGGTCTACTGAAACTGAGAATTTGAGCTTGACAGGATTACAAGGATTTATTATTATGAAAGTCGTTCTTATAATACGGGGCATAGCGCAGTTTTGTAGTGTGCTTGGTTCGGGACCAAGAGGCCGTGGGTTCGAATCCCGTCGCCCCGACCATTTAGAACTAAATAATACCCAGTGGTACTAACGGTTTCAGGACAACATTATATCAAAGTATTTGGGCGTTGGACATATTTTAATAAAAGACATAAAAGTCCGCAACTCATTAGCTGATGGAAAGCAGAGTGATGTGGCTTACCCAAAAGGGATACACACCTGCAAGCAACAACCAACCCTCGACTCATTAGTTTATTAGGAAAGAGGTTTATCTTAAATTATTTAAAGATATAGCGTCTTGACCAGCTACATTTTGCGAAAGAAAAGGAGATTGCAGTATGAAAGAGCAATTAAAGGTAGACCAGGAATTCACAAATGATAAGATTGCCCAAATGTCTGTTAGTTTTGCGAGATATTATTATGAAATGTCAAGTATGGGTGAAAACATGGATGACCGCCATATGGATGCTATCTTGGAGATTGTGCTTCTTAAACATGGCACTAATATTGAGTTGCCGGATGATTT
>JBAQLX010000278.1:0-6016 GCA_049302315.1 Desulfosporosinus sp. | reverse complement strand
GATTATGATCCGTCTCGTAATCGGGCATAGGGAAGTATTTTCTGCGCAAAATTTCAAAAACTTTGCGGATGCCCATTGTGGCAGTATCAATCATGCCAAAGTTGGCCATCGTTTCTGCTAATAGTTGATTTTTATAAAACGGTGGTGCATAGCTTGGGTCTAAAACCGCACGGATATCACCGGGCATAAAGTCGCCGGGATTTGTAAATTTGATTTTATCTTCGTATTCATCCACATAGATTCTTGCGCCCATAGAATATTCCTGATGTGCCATACAGTTGTTCAAAAGCTCGTAAATCATGCTTTGATCGTATTGCATAGTTTCCACAGGGAAAAGTGTCCGCTGGTTTGGCATATAACGATAGGTCAAATTGCGCAGCTTTGCATATACTCGGTCGCCAACCGTTATAAAAGGAAGCTCAAAAATCTCGTAGTCGCGGTTATCACCTGCACCGCTAAACAAACGCCACATCACCGTAGGAGGGCGGTCAATCAGGTGCTTATAATCAGGATTACCCAGCAGAATCATTGCCGCGTTGGTCAAAAGGCCACTATCCATCAAGCGGAGCTTTGTCAAAAACGCTTCGTCTGACATAGCATCCACTTCAAGGCTGATATGCTCTTTTTTCTTTTTACCTTTATACTTTTCTTTTGCTATCTGAATAGCCTCTGGATCAAGGTTAGTTAGGCTACTGCTTGTAATCAGCTGTTTTGACCAATCCTTACGTTGCTGCCCTCGGATGATATCAATTTTTCTTTGCGTTAAAGGAGTCAGTGAGTCACCATCACGACCATAATACCTGTTTTTCCAACCGGTAGGCATGGCAGTGATAGCCGCCGGGATTTTGAACATGACCACACGCTTTTCTTGACCGTCAACAACAGGGTAGACCTCAAAAATATCAAGAAATGAAATGCCATCGGTTGTGCTGAGGGCAATTTCATGCTTAAGCTTTTCAAGGGTTGTGTCTTTATAGTTGGTTCCGATAATTTGACGGTCATTTTCACGAACGCCAAAAATCATCCAACCAAACTGTTGGTTTTTCAGATTTGCTTCATTGCTGATAGCAGAAAAATATCGTCCCAGCCTGTCCGTGTCAAACTGTGATTTGGCCTCTTTGAATTCTACGATTTCTTTTTCCCAGTGCAGAATCAAAGCGTCCAACACCGGCAACAGTTCATGATTTGTATCAGTTTCAAATGATGGCATTCCAGCACCTCTTTGCCAAATTAGAATTCGATATTTATTATTGTATCTTTTTCCAATTCTTTAATGAGCTGCTCTCTCAGCGCAGCCATGTATTTATCAATATCCTGCACAGATTCAATCTGCCAGGAATTTGCCACATTGACGGTCTTGATGCTGATGTTCTTGCGCTTTTTGATTTTAGGCTGAGGAGGAGCAACCGGCTTTGTGCCGACGCTGCCGTAATCAGCCGGAGTTTCTGCTGAAGTATTTGCTTTTTCCTTGGCCATCTGCTCATCCCTCTTGGACATTTCATTAAGCAGACGGACTTTCAGGGCATCAGCTTCCACTTTGATGTTCTGCAGAGTCGCCACATTATTGCAACTGGTGGCCTTATCATAAATTTCACTAAACAGTCTGATGAAGCGGTCACTGAACTCTGCCTTATAGGACTTGGTGTTAAGAACTGCAAACACTCTGGTTCGGGCATCGTCAATGGCGGCCAGTATCGGAGCTTCCATGCTTGTCAGAACACGCATATAGGCATCTTTAAAGTGATCCAACAGTTCTGGAAGCTTTGGAATATCGCTATACGGCGCCTCTTTTTTCAGAATAACTTTCACCGCAGCAACGTCTTCTTCGACCCTGTCATCCACAATAAAGGTCTTGCTTTCATCGTAAATGTTCATCAAGCGCAGCGCACGTTCAAAGATGGTCTTCTGCTCGCCGGCAAAGAATGCTTTGACCGGCTCATAATCCTCAGCAAAGTCCAGGTAAGCGTCTCTATCAGAAGGGATCTTCTTAAAGAATTCCATCGGGGATTGAATCTGAATGGTCGTACGCAGCAAGTTCTTACCCGTGGCAACAGTCTTTCTGCCTGGCAAAGTCTGGTTGTTATCCATAATTTCAAACTTCTCCAGCTCGTTGAGCACATTCTGGCAGTAGGTTTGGAAGGAACGCATCATCGAATCATCGTCATCATTGACACTGGAAACGCCAAACAACTCCTTCATGACCTCGCGAACAGCCTTCTTCTGTTCCGGGCGGGATTTTTCCCGCAGTTCTGCAAGCAGCTTTTCCACGTATTCTTTCTTGGTGAGATAACGGACGATTTCTTCCTCAGATTTATTGAGCAGCGTAACACTGCTGCCATTCACGGTGAAGGAAACATCGCCGTTCTTAAACAGTTTTGCCACCAGCCATTCCACATCATCTTCCACAAAACCGTAAGGAGCTTTCATGAAGCGATCCATTAAGCTCTTCAGAGAGGTTTTCAGGTGCATGGCGGAATTGCCGGCAATGTAGCTCAGCATGTCATTCAGGGCATGCACATTCGGTTCTGTGCCGCCTTCCAACGTCAGAGTCTGCTGTTTGGAAGTCTTAAATAAAGCCCGGATATTCGCTTCACTCATCGCCGCATCAATATAAGGCAGCTTGTGGTAAACCGTGGCCACCAGGCGGCCAAGGGCATCATTGATGCGAGTAGTTACTTCCTTGGGGCCAATCTGTGCATGGTCACCATTGACATAGATATTCGCATTCTTCATGGCCTCCACCAGAAACAACTTGGCATTGCCGTTTCTTTCCCGCATTTCTACACGCTTGGCTTCTTTGATCTGCTCAAACTTGGCCAGGGTATTGGAAGTGGTCAAGCGCAGATATTTTTCAATTTTCAGCGCGCTTCTCAGCTCGTTCAAAAAGGCAGCGTCATTGGGCAGCACGACCAGCACTTCCTGGCCCTGGCCGGATATCATCCGGAGCGTTATTTCTTCCTCACCGTAGTCAGAGCCAGGAGTCAATACCCGCACCCCGATATCATGGTTCTGGTTGGACTTATACGGATGTTTGTCCACCATCTGGTTAAAAGCAAAGTTATACCGCCCATTAAAAGTCGGATAGCGGTATTTTTTATCGCTGAAAATATCTTCAAAAATCAGCTCGGAAACCTTGCCGATCACATCAGCCATTTCTACATTCTGACTTTCAATTTCACGGTTGATTTCCTGTTCTTCATCCGTCAGGAAGACATAAATGTCCCCATTCTTCTGCACCAGCATCTGACGAACAAGGACTTTAAGAGCTTCCTCGACCTGCTTTTTCAAAGCAATACGGTCGGTATCAATTTCCGCGATCATCAGGCTGGTGATATTATCCATGTTGGCGGTAATCTCTTTAACATATTTGATCATAAAGAGGGTTTTCAGGACATTGACATTGAAACAATCCGCTTCATGGTCGGGATTGATGTAGTTATTGTCCATTGCCCGGGTGATAACCCCTTTATGACTATGATCCAAGAACTGGTGCAGGGCGTCATAGAAAACATTGAAGGGAATCATGGCCCCGTCCTGCTCATTCATCAGTTTCATCGCCGATTCCTTGAACAAGGCAAGCATGGAACGCTCACCCTCCGACAAATGCTTACCAGATGCGCCATGGGTTCTGATGGAAGTCAGGACGCTGGCGAGCAGGTTGAACTGATAAGGCACAAAAGGGTAAACAGCAGCAAAGTCATGGTCATCAGTATACAGCTTTTTCTCCACTCCATCATTGAAAACGATCAGGTTTTTGATGATGGTTGCTTTTTGCTCATAGAGCAAGCGCAGAGTCTGTTCCGCAGTCGTGGTTTTAGCTAAGATTCTTTTCTTGATCACTTCATCTACGTTGGCCGAGGAAAGTGAAAGGCGGGTATCAAAACGCCCCTGAATTTTAGAGAAGTCATTGCCCTTTGTTTTGGTGACGGAATCAATATCCTGCTGGCTGGTTACAACGATCCAGACCTTACCCTGACAAGCCGTTCCCAAGTCCTCCGTCACGGTTTGCAGGTTCAGCATCAATTTAGAATCATCCCCTATGTACTGACCAATCTCATCCGCCAAAAAGACAATGTGATGGTTGTGGCCTTTCCGGTCGAGGTATTCTTTAACCATTTTGGCAAAGTTTTCGATGCTAATGCGATAAGGTTCCGTTGCTTTTTCACACCAGTTCCTGGCAGCCGCCTCACTCATGAAATCCATTGCGCCCAGAACATCTACAATATTATCCTGAATGAAATCAAATTTATTTCTGGATTCTTCCCACGTTTTGCCAAAATCTATTGCAAACAGTTTCTTTAATTCTGCATAACGGCCTTTTTCAGCAAGCTGTCTTTCCAGATCAGCAAGAAAGGGGATAGAACCACAAAAGCCCTGTCTTTCATTGAAGACTTTCAAAAAAACAGACACGATAGCGTCCTTGGATTGTTTGCCGGTCATTTCACTCTTGGAGTCAATATTAAAGAGGATGACATCCGTGGGAATGCCGGCGGCCAGCTTCATGTCCGCCAACACCATGGGATCGACTATTTTCTGATCCTCCACAAAATAGTTAATGGCCTTCTTGCCGTTTACTTCTTTGTTCTCCAGCAGATAGGACAAAATCTTCAAGAAGTGAGATTTACCACTTCCAAAGAAGCCGGAAATCCAGACCCCCATTTTATCAGTGTGCCCATTGATTCCTTTCTTGTAGCTGCCAAAAAAATCCGCAAAGTGTTTTTGCAGTTCTCGGGTCACAACATATTCTTCCAGTTCCTGCCGAACATTTTCCTCGTCAGCCTGACCGACCTTGATAACACCTTTGAGGTCCCTGTCAATCGGCTTGGTGAACATATCTTTAATGAACATCTCTTTTCTCTCCTTAATCCACGAGCCTAAATGCCCGGTAGTAATTGTCGTCTTTTATTTCCGAAAACAGAACCAATTCCTGACCATCATATTTGCCCGGATAGAAGAGAACCACAGGCACACGATCTATGGCCTGATGAAGGTTGTTGAGCACCTTATGGGAACGGAGGATAGGATAGCATTTCCCAATGCCCACTAAGAAAATAACTGCCTCCTGCGGCGTATGTTCCTGAATATGCTGCACGATCAGGCTATCTTGATCATTGACTTGCAGGAGATTTCCCACCGCCTTAACGATCCGTTCCAAGCCTTTTTTCTTTTCAAACTGGAAACATTGTTCCAGAAAGCCTTCCTTTTCCAGCAGATCAATAACGATATCATAAAGATCATAAACCACCAGCTCAAAGCCGTCGGTTCCTTTCGAGTTTTTGCCTTTCATGTATTCGATTCGTTCCCGAACAATCAGTTCTTTCTCCGCAGGATAATCAAACACATAGTAACCGACTTCATTGCCAAGCCCTTTATTTTGCCGGAAGCTCTCGGTTTTGATCTCGCGTTCCGCAGCATCCAGTCTCTCTTCCAAACTGCCCATTTTATCTCACCCCCGTCAAGGCATGGAGAATTATTTCCATCCCATTTGCCATCAAACAATCTTCCAAAGATTTATCTAAGATTGGCTTCAAGATTTTTCGCTTTCCTTTTGCCCGATCAGTCACACCTGCTTCCATGAGCATTGTCTTATAACAGGTACCCAAACGCTTTAGGGTATAGTCCTTCCAATTCGCAACTTTTTCACTCTGTAATTGTTTGTCCTTAAAGAAAATTCGGATGTCACTGTCAGTCAGCTGATTAATGCCGATAATCAGCTTTTCACGGTAGACCTCATAGACAAAATCAAAGAACAAGCTGTCGCCTTGCATCACTGCTATCAGAGCAATTAGTTTCTGGTTTGAAATATCACTTTGCTCAAACAATGGATAAAAAGACGGAGCCAAACCTTTCACCCGAGTAGACACGGTATTAAATATCTGGATCGCCCTTGCCTGTGTAGGTGCTGAGAATATATTTTCTTCTAAATTCATCGTCTTGATTTCAAGTAAAGTCTTACCCCTGTTCAACAGCTGAATCACCTTACGGAATTCGGAAAACCAGAATGAAAGTTTGACCA
>JBAQLX010000277.1:0-2513 GCA_049302315.1 Desulfosporosinus sp. | reverse complement strand
ACCTCTTGTAGGTCTGCCAGTGGTTCAGACCGTTATTCCAGCCGGTGTCTTGCAGGGAAGTTATCCCGCAAGCAAGATATTGCTGACTGGCCAGCCTAATCCCTTTTTCCAGTTCTTCGGCATCCACCGGGGGGATCCCTTTTTGCACTTGAGGATTCATGCCGAAGATGAGCCCGTCCGGTTCTTGAGTTACCGGGTCCCGGTTGATCCGTCCGCCGGCTGAGTCGGGAGTATCCCTGGTGATTCCCACGAGTTGGAGTGCCCTACTGTTTAAAACACATGTACCTGCCGAGTAATGTACCAGTATTACCGGATGGTCCGGCGCCGCTTCATCCAACTCCCAGCGAGTAGGACTTCTCTTTTCAGTGAGCCTGATTTCGTTGTATTGAGCTGCTCGCAGCCATTTACCCGGGGGAGTCTCTTGCGCCCGTTTACGGATTATATTTTTAATATCATTAATACTTTTTACAGTGAAAGGTGAGCAGTCAATATACAGAAGAGTTATCGCTTGGCCAATGGGATGGCAGTGAGCGTCGTTAAAACCAGGACTAACGGTCATTCCTTGGCAATCAATGAGTCTGGTATTCGGTCCTGTAAGTGAGTCAAGGTCGGAGCTATTTGTAACGGCGAGGATTTTATCGTCCTTGACCGCAACAAGCTCTGCTTGCCTATTCTTTTCGCCAAATGTAATTATTTGAGCATTGTATAAAATCAAGTCTGCTGAATTGTCCGCCAAATTCTTTCCTCCAATTCCAGGCAAGATGAAGTTTACCGATAGTGCGAAGTTCCTCCTTTCCCTTGCTATTCTCCGATTATACCAAAATTTAGTATTGAAATGAAAATTTTCTATCTTCTTTTTATTATTTAACTTAGTTTCTTCCTAAAAAACTGTATTAGGATCATTGCATTTACGTCAGACTATTGCGATAATTATCCTAAAATGATAGAGAGGACAGTGGCTATGGCGAAGAACTTTCAAGTTTTGTCCAACGGCACCCTTTTGATCAAAGCCCCGGTTCAAGCCCTGGAGGACGAACTGGCTCAACAAGACGTAACCGTACGCCAGGCATTGGATTATTTTATCCTGGCCGAAGAATTATCTTGCGCCAATCAGAATGCCGAGGCTGGCGAAGCATATGAAAAATCGGTAGGCATCTTCCCCTCGATGTCCGCCTTCCTTAACTGGGGAAATGTTTTATTTATTTCAGGCAGAACCGGTGAAGCTCATCAGAGTTACTTCAATGGCCAAGCTCTAGCCGAAAAGAAGCAAAATAAGTGGTTTGAGAGCGCGTTCTTTAGCAACATCGGCCATCTTTACTATTCTGAAGGAAACCCTGATGAGGCAATAAAATATTTTAATCAGGCTCTGCCCGTCCTTAAAGAGACATGGGAAACTAAGGAAGTCACCGCCATACTGCTAGGTATTCTCCTGAAAATGGAGGGTATCTACAACCAGCAGAAAGAACCAGATCTAGCCATAGAATGTCTTCAGCAGGCGCTGTTACTTTTCCGGGAAACCGGCGGGCATAAAGGAACAGCTAAGTGTCTGAACAACCTTGGGCTGATCCTTGTGACCAGGAAAGACTATGATCAAGCCTTAGATAATTTCCGAGAAGCATTGGATATTTTCAGAAAACTCGGTTCTCGCGAAAATGAAGCTGAACAACTGGGCAACATTGGTTCAGTTTATCGAGATCTCGTGAAACATGACTTAGCTTTGGGGCACTATAGTGAATCCTTGGCTATATTTGAGGAAATAGGTCACGAGTATGGCATAGCTAACCAATTCGGCAACATCGGTTACATATTGTTTAAAGAAGGTGATTATTATCCTGCACTAACCTATTTCCAGCAGGCGGAAAAGCTATATATAAAGTTGGGAGTTGCCTCGCGCGCTGAAATGACCAGAAAGAACATTGACAATTTGGTAACCATTATGCTCTAGAGGAGGGATTGTTATTGCAAGGCCTGGAACTGGCTGAAAAATATTATAATCACTATGGGCGATCCCTGATCCTCGAAAAGTTTAATGCGTATGAAAGCAGGATCACCGTTGGCTTGGTCGGTGACGGCTCTGAATGTTATGGATTTGATGATGAGTTTTCCAGGGACCATGACTGGGGACCGTCGTTTTGCCTTTGGCTTACTAATCAAGATTATCAGCTCATCGGAACTGCACTCCAGGCGGAGATTGACAAGCTTCCTCAGGATTTTGCAGGGTACGGCCCGCGGCAGGTCAGTGCGTACGGTGATCAAAGGGTCGGCGTTTTTGAAATAGGACGTTTTTATCATCGCTATATCGGACTCGATCGGCTTCCGGCAAGCTTGGAGGAGTGGCTCCGGCTCCCGGAGGACACACTGGCAGTCTGTACAAATGGCAAGGTGTTTTATGACCAACTGGGCGAGTTCACCAGGTTTAGAAATGTACTCAAGGAATTTTACCCTGAAGACGTAAGGTTAAAGAAGATCGCTGCTCGCTGCATGACTATCGCCCAGTTTGGTCAGTATAATTT
>JBAQLX010000276.1:0-10850 GCA_049302315.1 Desulfosporosinus sp. | reverse complement strand
TATCCAAGGCCCCAAGCCCGTTCGCAATTCCAAAAATGATAATCATAGTTTGGATGTTTAAATTGTAGCCCAACGGCTTGGCTATAAAATAGCTCCCCACATTGACAAGAGCTATCAATATGATCCGAAAGACCAAGGTATTACCCAGGTAAACGGGTAGCTTCCTGGGATCCCGCGAACCATCCTGAACCATAAGCTGACCCATGCCGAAATCTGTAAAGAGCAAAACCGTACTCACATAGGTTAACGCAATCGTATACTCTCCGGCGGAAGTCGGTCCTAGGTAACGGGTGACAAAAATCCCTACAATGGCCGAAATCGCCCGAGCCAACACCGTTGCAATGCTCAAGCTCATTGTGTTTTTTAGGATAACTCGGGCTTCCACACTGTCTTCCTTCCTTCTATCTTTCCTTCTATCTTTCCGTCTATCTTTCTTTTTTAGCCCTTGAGGTGTTCTCTGTAAAGTGACACAAGCTTTTCTCCCATGTTTTCCCAGTTCCAGGTGCTGGCCACCATCCTGCGTCCTCGCTGTCCCATCTCCGTTGCCTCTTCAGGGTGGTCCAGCAATTGGCGAATCGCGGCTGCTATTTCATCCGGTCGGGTTGGGTTCACGATATAACCACACTGGGCGTTTTCGACGTAACTTTGGATCGGAGGAAGGAAGCTCCCCACGATGGGTACGCCACAAGCCATGTATTCAAATTGTTTGATCGGAATATTTTTATAAAACTTAGGTACCGGAAGCAGGGTAACCAGTCCTACTTTGGAAGCGAGCACATAGGCTGGAATCTTTGTATGCTCTACGTTACCTACCAACTCGACCCACTCCTCAAGGTGGCGCCGGGCGATGTATTTTTCCATATCTACCTTACACTGAGCATCTGTAAACGGACCGACGAAAAGCATTTTTACACGAGGATGCGTTTTTTGAACATCCTTCAAGGCAGCAAGTAACTCCAGCGGCCCACGAACCCGCGCGATTCCCCCCTCATAGATCAGCAAGTCCCGTCCGGTATAGCGCGCTTCGAGCTCAGGATCGGGTTTCGCCTTATAAAATAAATCGGAGATGGGGTAGTTAAAAATGGTCGTCACCTGCGGATTCATCTCCAGGTAGCGCTGCTCAATATTATCGTCGGCGGTGATGATATGATCCATTAAAGGTACATAATGTCGTTCCCAACGGTCCATACCCCATGCCGCTAAGGGTTTGAGTAGTTTTGGAAGTTTAGTCGTGTTGAGCATCATATCCGGATAATGTTCGTGGGCATCAAAGACCACAAACCTTCCGGTCCGCTTTTTAAGTTTCTTTCCTGCCCAGAGAAGCTCGGGTTCATGGAAATGATAGGCATCACAGGAAATCGCGGCCGCAACGTCCACTAAATGGGAAAGAACTTGTATTCTTCCCTGGATACCCCTTGCTCGTGGTATGGATAAGAGCCGAATTCCGTTTACGATCTCATCCTGCACTTGACCCGTCCCCAGGATCGTCACCTCAAAACCATCGTTTTTGAGACTTATTGCTTCTTTATAATAAATACGGTCATCGCGTAACTCATGCGTGGTTGTCAGCATACAGATATGCATCTGAAACGCTCCTTTACTTAACATTTCCCGAGGGCCGCGTTATAATAGTGAAGATGTTTTACTTGAGGGAGGATTTTGTCTTCATGCGGGTTTTAATTATCTCTCATATGTTCCCCAGTCCCTTTAATCCGGTAGCGGGAACCTTCGTCCTGGAACAGGCGCAGGCCCTAAAGCACTTAGGGGTAGAGGTCACGGTTGTTTCGCCGGTTCCCTGGGCCCCGGGGCCTTTGAAATTCCATCCCAAGTGGGCGCGCTATGCCCAAATTCCCGGGCAGGCAGAGATTAACGGGATTCCCGTTTTTTATCCCAAGGTGCTTTCCCTGCCCCGCTCCCTGGGCTATGCGTATTATGGGGAGATTCATGACCGTATGATGCGCTCCCTACTGGATCGATTACATCGTGAAAACCCCTTTGATCTTGTCCATGCCCATGTCGCTTTGCCCGATGGGGCGGCAGCAATGCCTTTTGCCAAACGCCAGCGCCTCCCTCTGGTGGTCACAATTCACGGTCAGGACTTCTACTATACCATTCATCACAGACTGACCTGGCGTAAAAAGGTGATGGCTGTCTTGGAAGCTGCCGATCGGGTCGTGGTCGTGAGTACCAAACTCAAGGGAATTGCCGAGTCGGAGCATTTAATGAAAGATTTAGCCAAAATACATGTCCTTCACAATGGGGCCAATCTGAAGAACGTTTTTACGGGCGAAAATCCCCTGCGCAAGCGCTATGCGGAAAAGCTTATCTTGCTCACTGCGGGCTATCTCATCAAGCGCAAAGGACACGAGGTTGTTCTGGAGGCCATGGCCCGCCTTGGAGAGCGTTTCCCCAATTTGCATTATCTTATCGTCGGCGATGGTGAGGAACGCGCTCATCTTGAAGCGAAGGTTCTTGCTCTGGGCCTAACAAATCAGGTTGAATTTCTCGGTCTTCGTCCCCATCAGGAGGTTTTGCAATATATGGATTTATGCGATGTGTTTGTGCTTCCCAGTTGGGATGAAGCGTTCGGCGTTGTCTACGTGGAAGCTATGTCTCAAGGGCGACCCGTGATCGGATGTCTCGGGGAAGGGATTGAAGACTTCGTCGAAAATGGGAAAACGGGTTTTCTAGTTCCCTCAAAAGACGTAAACGGGCTGACTAGGGTACTTGACGAATTATGTACTGATCCAATGAAACGCAAAACCGTTGGTTTAAACGCCAAAGCCCTTGTCGAAGAGCAATATTCCTGGGAACGCTGCGCTGAGCGACTGATTACGCTTTATGTGTCTCTTTTGTCGCCAAAGTGATCGATTTAAGCCACGCTTCCACGATACTTTCCCAACTATAGTATTTGACGACATACTCCCGCCCATGACGGGCAAGTCGCTCACAGAAGTCGGGATCTTGCATAAGCTTACGCACCGCTTCCGCCAGAGCCTCCGGATCTTCGGGCGGCAAAACAAGGGCGCCTCCGCTTGCCTGGGCAATCTCGGCCCCTTCCCCTTCTCCCACATAGATGAGCGGCTTTTCGCTGGCCATCGCGGGAAATATTTTGGAGGGGCGTACGCCTTCAGCAAGTTTATACCGTCTTAGAGTAGAAAGCGAGGCCTGGGCTACGGAATAATAGCGGTGCATTTCGGTAATCGGCTGAAAATCAACGAACCGAAAACCGGTGAGCTTCCGTTCCTTCGCCATTTCTTCGAGCTTGGGACGCTCAGAGCCATCCCCCACAAAAAGGAAGACAACCTTGTCTTCCTTTAGTTTTTCCGCCGCACCGGCCACTACTTCTACTCCATGGGCATAGCCCATCGTCCCTGCATAAAGGATCACAAATTTTCCCTCAAGGTCTAACAATTTAACAATTTCTTTATCCGGCTCCTGTTTATAGAAAAGCTTTGGGTCCACACCATTTGGTAGGAAGACAAATTTTTCGTCCGGGATGCCCCGATTCCTTAAATTAGTAAGAATTCCCTGGGTTTGAGCGGAAATCTTCCAGGCCTTGCGATAAAGATAGAGTTCAAAGTGCTCTGCCCAAGCAATAAGTCGTTTATTGGTAACCAGGCCAAGTGATACGGCGGACTCCGGCCAAAGGTCCGAAATGTTTAAAATCAAAGGGACCCGTTTAACCCCCCTGGCAAATAAGGCTGTAAAGCCGATAAAAAGCGGCGGAGATTCCACAAAAATTACATCTGTGGGGTCAGCTTTAATAACGCCATAACAGGCTGAGAAGACAAAGGAAAAATAGTTAAGCAGCCTCTTCCAGAACCTTCCCCGGGGAACGGGGTAAACCCACGTCCTCAAAAGGGGAATCCCCTCGTACTCGTCGCGCATAAAAAACTTCCCCCGGTATTCCTGGGGGATGACCCCCATGAGGTGATTAGGAAACGCCGTGACGACCTGGACCTGATGTCCCTGAGCCTGTAAAGCCTTGGCGACTTCTTTGAGCCGGACTTGGGCGGCGCCAGTTTCGGGGGGAAAATACTGAGTAATCATTAAGATGCGCAAAACAACCGTCTCCTCAAAAATCCTTCTGTTCCACAAAATCCTTCTGTTCCACAAAATCCTTCTGTTCCACAAAATCCTTCTGCTGAAAAACCCTTCCTAACGGGACACCAGGCGTTTGAGGGCAGCGCCGTATTTGCTATACGCTTGCCGAGCCAGGCGGGTTCTTAAATTAAGCGAACGATAGGCATATGTATAGCTGTGGTAGTGGCTGCCGAAACTCGCTTTGAATTTCGCAATCGAGGGGATATTGGCCCCTACCATGTCATAAAACGTCACTCCGTTAACAGATGCCCATTGCAGAAACCTCCATTGCACCAGATTATTGGGATTGAACTTATTATACTCTTTTAGAGATACCCCATCGACGTAATAACAGGCGTTCTTGAAGCGCGGAAAAAGCGCTGCCGCGATCGCCTTTCCTTCATAACGGGCGACCAGGACGTTAAGTTGATCCGGGTAAAATTCTTCCCATAGGGTTCTGAAGTAGGTCTCCGAAAAAGGGGATGTTATCCCTTGCCGCTCGTAGAGGGCCTGGGACATCGCCATATAATCCTTTAGCCAGCTCTCCAAGGTGGTGCAAAACTCGATTTGGACCCCGGACTTTTCCGACTTGCGCGTGGCATTTCGACAACGCACCTCCATCCCCCGCCAGAGAGCTTCTTCATCTGAAGTAATATCCATTCTCAAGGTTTGCCGTGTTTCCAGCGTGTAACCGGCTTTGGTTAAGAGTTCTTCAAAGACTTCTGCGGGAAAAGCCAGTTCGAGATAGTCAATTCCCCCAGACTTGGCGTAGGCTTCAAGTCCTAACAAAAATTCCCCCATCAGCTGTTGATCTTCCAGTAAAGGGCCCATGTGCGGGGTGGATATTCCGTTTAAGGGTGAGCCGCCAAGGACTAGAGGGCCCATTTTACGGGTGACCAAGGGAAGTACCCCCACGAGTTTACTGTCTTGCCAGAGACCGAGTGTCCGGGTTTGAGCGCCAAAGGTCTCGGCCACCGCTAGCCATTTTGAGCTATGGTAAATAGTCCCTTCCGGATGACTTAGCACATAGTCATCCCAAGTGGCCGGAGCAACCCAGGGTTTAATTGCGATGGTCATATATCTACCTCCATCTGTCCTTCCGCCCGTTGGCCAAGGTCGTTCAGTACCGCCAGGAAGACCCAGAACATGGGGTCTTCCAACAAGCGGCCTTCCGCTTGGGAGCTAAGAAAAATTGCCGCCATCATGCCAACAACCCCTGCCGCATATAGTCCCCCTGTTTTTGAACGCCAGGAAATCTGGCGATACGTCCAAAACAAGGCAACAATTACAACTATGAGAGCTCCAACACCTAGTATTCCCAGTTCCGCAGCAATTGTAACAACCGTCGTATGAGAAAGAGTTGCTCCTCCTTCAACGGCGTAATTGGTGAGGTAATTCCTGAGAAACTCTTGGCCGTACCCGCCAAGCCCGACCCCATAAACCATATGATGTTGAAACATGTCCAAGCCCGCTTTGATTAAATACTGACGTTGCTGGTCTAAGGCTCCTAACCCTTCTCGTAGTGTCGCTAGGCGGGAAGCCAGGGCGGGGTTAAGGAGAAGATAGGCAATACTGGCCCCAACCGTCGGGAGAAGCCAGAGCCCTACCCGTTTCCAGCTGATTAAAATCATCAGCAGCGCCATCACTAAGCTAAACGTCAAGATACCACTGCGCGACATACTCATTCCAATATTACCCACGCTTAATAAAAAGGCCCCTTGATAAAGCCATTTAATCCTGCGTTCCTTGGCCGAAAGCCCTAATATGAGGCAGGCTACAGCACTGATCACCATAAAACGGGCAAAAATATTTGTATCGACAAAGGTTACGTTAATTTGCCGTAACAATCCAACCTGATAGTGTGCTTGTAAAAAGAGTAAATGCCCCGTCTTATATTGATAAACAGTTAAGGGGAAAAGGAGAACAGCCACTCCGGCCAGAGCGCCCCAGAGCGTTCTGTACTTAAATTTCCGTTTTCCGACATAGTTCCAGACCGCAAGCATTAAGGCAAAAAGAATCCATAATCGCACGGCTTCCACCCCTGTTTTACCTTTATTCAGGGAAACAATGACGGATCCTGTTCCCACGACAAGATAAAGAACGACAGCCATAGCTAAGGGCGACCTTAACTTGGAACGAAGATTTTCCCAAATATGTCCTGATTGCAAGAGGTCCCCCACAGCTCCCAACAGGATTCCATAGGTGAGTATCCTCGCAAAACTCAAAAGCCCGAGTTCATTTGGCAGATACGGTACATCTGGGAACCATTCCCGGGACACTTCCAGAGCTAAACTCATGACAAGCGCCGGCACAAGCCATGCAGGGTACCGCTTGATAAGGGCTGCTACCCCACCAAGCGTGATTAGTAATACAAAGTATTGCCAAACCAACTGGCTCCCCCCTTATCCCTTTAACTCTATCTTGAACCGTCCTGGTTTTGCTTCCATTATAATGCCCTTTTCGGCTTTTTTCCAAGACGCCGAACAGGCTTGTATGCGTTCAGCGGGAATGCCTATAAAGAGCGCCAACTCTGGCGGATTCCCTGAGACGGGCTGATGGGCCTGGCGCTGAATCATACCACTTAAGATCTGTCCTTTCTGTTCAATTAAGACCTTCGTCCGGCGCCGCAACGCATACCACCTGATAATTTCCCGGCCGGGAGCCAGCCATGCCCTGTCTTTTTGGGCCTTGGTTAAGAGGCGTTCATAGACACTCCCCCAAAACCGGGGGGCTCCAAAACTTGCATTATGCCAAAGCAAGGTCACCGTACCGCCAAGCCTCTCTGCGAAGCCAAATAACTCCAGGGCTCGTTCCAAAGCTTCTGCGCGGGTTAGGTTTCCATGTTCTTTTCCCAGTAGCGCCCCATCCTGGATATGCAGCGGCAGTTCCCAAAGATTTTGAACGTTTAGGGGATGAAATGCCTGAAGGGTTCCCGCTCGAAAACCGATCCCTTCATTGTAGCCAAAGGTTGTGTCATAGAAGTATCCGGCTTCCTCGATTCTCTGCCACGATTCTGGTGTTCTAAAGTAGAGCCAATGCATCCTGACTCCCGTCGCTTGTGCTGAAACTTCTCTGACTGCCTGGAGTTCATCCCGTCCTAATTGGGCGTCCGCCCAAGCATCTAACCCATGCACACCGAGTTCCCACCCTTCCGCTTCCAAGGCTGCAAGATCCAAGCGGCGCTCTGCCGGGGCATAGAAGCCTGCCCGATTGGAAGGAGCGGTTTCATGAGGATCTTGTAATGCCCTTCCGGGTTCACCGGACTTGGGCATCAGATAAAGGGAGGAAAAAACTGCCCGCTTTCGTTCTAAGGAAAGCATCGTCTGAGTTGCCTCACTCCAGGCATCCGCCCCACCCACCATCTTGGCTTTAAGGGCTTGAACACTGCGAGCCAGAGATTCCCCAAATTCACCCGCCGTAATCTTTTTTTCGCACCAACGTCGGAAATTTCCCACGGTAGATCGATAGATGAAGCCCAAAAAGGTCCGGCCCACTGGATACTCACGCAGGGACAGACTGTCAAGATCGTGAGTTAAGGCAACACTATAAGGGTAACCCCACGGACTGGCTGAAACATACCACAGAGGTTCTTCGGATATCCCCATGAGGGCTTCTCGCAAAGAATGGAGCGCCAAATCGAGTCGGGGTTCCGCCGCTTCCTCAAGTAAAAATCCTTCTTGAAGAGCTCTGATCCCTAAGGCTCCCAAGGAGAATGGCAATGCCTCGTGCAGATCCATCTTGTCATTTTTCAAATATCCCACATAGGTTTTGCCCCCCTCCAAAGGGGCTTCCGCAATAGTCTTTGCGCCATCGATAATTACTAATTTTTCCTGTCCGGTATAGGGCACTATATCCATGTGCAGCATAGCAACAAGCTCGAGATAAACCGTTTCGTAGTCTAATCCGACTTGAAACCCTATTTTCATGAATAACCCTCTTTCCAACACAGCGCATAGACAAGTCCGGTCAAAATACAGTAAACTGACATAAGCTGTAATTGATAAAATATTCCGGCATTGAGATTGAGAAGAAGGATTCCCAGGGTGATCCCTTCTAAGGCAACCCCAAAATAGTTTATCGTTCCTTGGCGAGAGAGATCATGAGCACGTTTAAACGCAGTGAAGAACAATCCTGAATATAGTATTATCCCCGGTATACCATACCGCCGCATCACGAGCAAGTATTCATTATCCACCAGGGTGCTCATCTCTCCTTTAGCTGAACCCCACCCTAAAACGGGCGATACTTTAATATTGTCTATTGCCAGCGACCAGCGGTTGAAATGCCCCATGATGGACGTGCTGGTATTAAAGTTGGTCGCCTCATGCATCCGCGCGGTGAAGGAACGTGGGGCTGTATACCAGATCAATACCGTGCAGGCAAAGATAATCCCGATTTTAATAAATAGCTCCTTCTTCCAGCCGATATTGAGCCAGAAACGGATGCTTACATAGCTAAAGGCCAACGCTGTGGCCAGGATAGCCATCCGGGAAATATTCATCATCATACCCTTCATCATCAGCGCAAAGAGGATAATGAGGGCCCCCTGAGTCAAGCGCGGCAACCTTTGAAAGTAAAAACTGCAGACTATCAAGACTAGTCCCATCACCAAAAGCATAGCATTGAAGTTTGGATTAGAAAGGGTTCCAATCGTACGAACCGGATAACCTAATAAATTGGACACAGACACTTCAGGAGCAATCAAAGGGACGAAGCGATTATTAATATCTGCAAAATTATAGGACTGAAGATACGTAAACAAGAGATCCAATAACACTCCTGCCGACAAGCCATATAGGACCATGCGAAAGACTCTCTTATCCCATTCAATATTTCCGACGAGGGTTAAGATGAGATAATATTTAAAGAAAGTTACAAATTCCATTAGATCCCGAAACGATAACCGAACACCAAGGGCTAAAACTCCCCAGATGTCCGATACTATTACCACAAGAACCAGCAAAAGAAAACCTCGATGAATGTCCCTTAATAAAGGATTCCATTCTTCACGCTCTATTATGAAATAGTCTTTATCTTTAAGGCGTCGCCATATGCAGATTACGAAATTTATTCCGAATACTCCGAACAAAAGGATTTCCTCTGGGCGAATACTAGGCAAACCCTTTGTCAGTGTTATCGCTGGTCCAATAATTGCTAAAAACCCAATTGCTGCAATTAGGGTGACTCTCCATCTCGTTTCTCGTGTCAGTCCGCCTTTCCAAATGCTTTCCATTCTTTTCCTCCATTGGTGCAATCTAGCCTAGAATAACGTTAACAATCTCTTTTTGCTGCTCCATTGTTAATTCCGGGTAACATGGAATTGCCAATGCTTCCTCACAGGCCTTTTCCGCGACTGGAAAATCTCCTGGTTGATACCCAAGGTTTTTAAAGGCCTGTTGAAGATGAAGGGGCACAGGATAGTAGATGGCGTTGGCAATATTGGCTGCAGTTAACCGAGCCATGAGAGCTTGGCGATTTTTTGTTCTTAAAACATATAAATGGTAAATTGGGAGAGCATCCGGGTCACGACCAGGGATTATAATATCCGCCCCCGCAAGTAATTTATTATATAGATTGGCCTTTTGGTAGCGTTCTTTATTCCATTTATCTAGATACCTTAATTTTACGCGTAAAATAGCAGCCTGTAATTCATCCAGGCGGCTGTTATACCCAATCTTTTCATGATAATACTTGGTTTGACAACCGTGAAAGCGCAGCATCCGGAGTTCTGCCGCCAAATGTTCGTCATTCGTAACAATCATTCCGGCATCTCCATAGGCCCCTAAATTCTTAGTTGGGAAGAAGCTAAAGGTTGCCGCATTTCCGATCGAACCGGCTTTGCGTCCTTTGTATTCAGCGCCGATTGCCTGGGCTGCATCTTCAATGACTTTTAAATCATGGCGGGCGGCAATCTCCATTACGCGCTCCACGTCCAGCATTTGACCAAAGATATGTACCGGAATAATCGCCTTCGTCCGAGCGGTTACTTTATCCTTCAATTGGTTAAGGTCCATGTTCAGCGTCACTGGGTCAATATCCACAAACACTGGCGTCGCTCCAACCTGCGCGACGGTCTCCGCCGAAGCAAAGAACGTAAACGGGGTGGTGATCACTTCATCTCCCGGACCTATGCCAAAGGCCTTAAGCGTCAGCACCAAAGCATCCGTACCGTTGGCCACCGCTACAGCCTCCTTCGTCCCGCAGAAAGCCGCAATTTCCTTCTCTAACGTCTTCATTTCCGGACCCATAATATATAACGAAGAATCCAGCACCTTTTGGATTGCTTCATTAATTTCCTCTTTAATCGTTAAATACTGAGCCTGGAGGTCTAATAGTGGAATGCTCATAGTGGATCTTTCCTTTCCTGAGTCAGTTTCTTAGCGCGGTCGCACACGTTCCGTCGCTATTCGCTTGTCGCTAAGGCTAAACCGCGTAACCTCTGGGCTATTCTGAATGTAAACCAACGCGGTTCTTAACGCCTTATCGCCTGCTCTCATTGACGCGACTCCTCTCTCCGTGCTCTCTAAGCTAAGAAACTTCCTCTGGCTTGGGTGGAGCAGCCGTCAAGGCTGAGAATCTAATGGAGTGAAAGTCTCCTGTCACCAATTGACCGGATTCGGGTGACTAGCTTATCCAATGCGTGAGGAGGTAACGAATCACGTTCTGCTTGGACGAAAAAGTCGCGGCGGCCCATATTACATTGGGAATAGAGGGTCGGAACAGACGGTGCGGCGAGCAAATATTGAGGTCAGAAGGATTAACGA
>JBAQLX010000275.1:0-1566 GCA_049302315.1 Desulfosporosinus sp. | reverse complement strand
ACGAAATCCGGAAGAAGCCCTGAAAAACAATGTAATTGGTTCACAAAATCTGGCGGAAGCAGCCGATAAAGCGAGAGTAAAAACCTTTGTCTCCATCTCCACAGATAAGGCGGTCAACCCAACAAGCGTTATGGGAGCAAGCAAACGAATCGTCGAAATGTTGATTCAAAGCCTGGATCGTCGTTCACAAACCAGGTTTGTAGCAGTTCGGTTCGGAAATGTCTTAGGAAGCAACGGAAGCGTCATCCCAACATTCAAGAGACAGATAGCCAAAGGAGGTCCGGTAACGGTTACCCATCCTGATATGGTGCGCTATTTTATGACGATCCCGGAAGCGGCCCAATTAGTCATTCAGGCAGGGGCCATGGCCAAGGGCGGAGAAATCTTTATTTTGGATATGGGAAAGCCGGTCAAGATTGTGGATCTGGCCAAAGACTTAATTCGGCTTTCGGGCTTCGAACCCGATGTTGATATAAAGATCCAATTCACAGGGATTCGGCCGGGAGAAAAGCTTTTTGAGGAATTATTAACGGCGGAAGAAGGAATCACCTCAACCAAACACAGCCGAATTTTCGTAGCGAAACCGAACGTGCTTGACGTTAAACTCCTTGAAGAGCTAACGCATATTGTTCGCGAGCGGGGCAGTTATTTAACGCGGGATGAAGTCATTGAATTATTACAGACAGTCATTCCTGCCTTTCGTAAGCATGCGGCAAAAGCAGCAGCCAATCAGTGAACATGGAACTCCCGCTTCTAGAAGGGGGAGTCTTGGAAGTGGATAAGGAGGAAAATTTGGAAGATGATGACCACTAAGAACGTAATTACGAGTGAAGATGTAGTTGCAGTTGCCCTTAAAGGAAAAATCCTCAAGCACGAAGCGCGAATTGGGGTTATCGGTTTAGGGTATGTTGGACTCCCTTTAGCCGTAGAAAAAGGTAAGGTCGGATTCCCAGTGCTTGGTTTTGACATTAATGCCGAACGTGTCGGACGTGTGAATGCAGCGGACAACTACATTGGGGATGTTTTGGACGAGGATCTCCAAAATGTGGTGCGCAATGGCTTATTGGCTGCTACTACGGATTTTGCCCGACTAGTCGAATGTGACGTAGTGATTATCTGTGTTCCCACACCCTTAACCATTACCCGTGACCCGGATATTTCTTACATTCAAGCATCTACCGAAAGAATTGTCCATTGTCTCCGCCCGGGGCAGTTAATCACCTTGGAAAGCACGACCTATCCCGGAACCACGGAGGAAGTTATTCTTCCTTTACTGGAAAAGACGGGACTTAAGGTGGGTAAGGACTTCTTCCTCGCTTTCTCACCAGAACGCGTCGATCCGGGCAACAAACGCTTTAGCACGAAAAATACCTCTAAAGTGGTTGGGGGGATGACCCCGGTTTGCTTGGAGATTGCCTATGCTCTTTATAGCCAAACGATTACCAATGTAGTTCCAGTATCCTCGCCTGCCGCAGCGGAGCTGACCAAAGTCTTTGAGAACACCTACCGGGCTGTAAATATCGCTATGGTCAACGAGTTAATGATGCTCTGTGACCGAATGGGGAT
>JBAQLX010000274.1:0-2473 GCA_049302315.1 Desulfosporosinus sp. | reverse complement strand
CAACTCAAAGCGCATACCATGGCTCGCAAGTATCGAGCGCTGGTACATGGGATAGTATTAGAACCTTCCGGTACGGTTGACGCGCCCATTGGGCGAGATCCTTCCAATCGAAAGAGGATGGCTGTGGCCATGCAGCATTCGAAACCCGCAGTGACGCATTATATGGTATTAGAACGCTTTAGAGAGACTACCTATCTTGAAGTGCGCTTAGAAACAGGTCGCACACATCAGATCCGTGTTCATATGGTCTATATTAAGCATCCGGTTCTGGGGGATCCCGTGTATGGACCGAAACAAAATAGGTATGGGCTGCATGAGCAAATGCTGCATGCCGCACATTTGGGATTTGAGCATCCGCGCAGCGGGCAATGGCTGGAGTTCGATGCCCCTGTGCCCATAGTGTTTGCGACCCTCCTCGAAAAATTGAAGGAGGAAGTTTCTTAGCCTGTTCGCACAGTTCCAAACTATTATTTCGTACAAGGAAAAATGCGACATCAATAATATAACCGCTCGGGCTACTTTGGTGGGAAATAGAGAGCACCTTTTAATAAGGCGCTTTTGTTTTGAACAAATTATTATTATAGTATTGACATACTAAATAATTAACTAGTATAATTCAAATAGTAAAATGAATACGGAGAGGAGGCCGAAAGTGAACGCGAATATAGATTTAGCCTTAAACATGTTCTATCAGAGGCAGATTTCAACTCGGGAACAATTACTGAACGAAATGCTGCGTATAAAAATGGTTATCAAAAACATTGAGGAAGATACAAACATCAATAAGGATAAAGAGAAGCTTTTTCAGTTTATGAAGAAAATAACTGAAGATGAATTAGGCTTCTTTCCTGCTGACAGAGACGATTTTTTTGATCTTTTTCAAGTTTTGAAAAAGGTTGATTTAATAGATTTTACCCTTGAGATCTATAAAAACGATCGCTTAGGGAAAGTAATTTCACCGCTATATTTGAACAGGTATATCAGTGAGAAGATCCGGAAGTTACAGCCACAGAAGATACTTATTACTGAAGCTGAAAAGCACTTATCGGGGCTGAGAGAATTAATAAAACAAAGCCCTGATTCTGAGCTGACATTAACAACCCAGCTAAAACCGATGAACTTACTATTGCGGTTGGCCTTTGGGGAAAACCCAAAAGTGACAATCCACTTTGAATCAATTTACACAGATTGCTTGCAGGATGCGAAATTTGATTATATTTATTCTTTACCCACCTTTAGCTATAAACCAGATGAATTAGGCAGAACATTTATTACGAGAGACAGTGATGGCGTGGCTATTGAGAATATGCTGGGGCATTTAAATGAGCCTGGTACACTGGATATCATAGTTCCTGCCAAAATAACCTTTGCCGGCCAGGAATACGAAAAGCTCAGATTGTATATTACAGATAACTACAGTGTCAAGAGCATCTACATTTTACCGGAGGGAACCTTTCGACCGGTGACAGCAATCAAGACCTACTTTTTTACGATCACCACCAGTCCTCAAAATAACATTGAAATTGGCACGATGAATCTAAATCATAGTATTTTCCAGGTTATAGATAAAAAAATAATTTCAACCAGGGAATTTTTAGCTCACGAGGACTGGAGAATTGAGCTGCTTCTGTCTGAAGACGATGAAAACATTCAAAGGTTTAAAAGCTCTCACTTGGAAAAAGTGAAATTGAAAGAAGTTGCCGAGGTATTTAGAGGTAAATCCATCTTAAAAAAGGATACCACTCCTGGCAGCATCAGCGTGCTTAACATTTCCAACATTGAGAATAGTGAGATTAATTATTCGGACATGGCTGCCATTGAAGAGGATGAACGCAAAATCAAACGCTATGAACTGTTAAGCGGCGATGTTGTTCTCTCATGCAGAGGTACTGCGATTAAGACCGCTGTGTTTGAGGCGCAAAATAGAATAGTTATTGCCTCAGCTAACCTGATTGTAATTAGGCCTAAAGAAAAGGTGATCGGTGAGTATATAAAGACCTTCTTGGAGAGCCCGATGGGGATAGCTATTATCAAGAGTTTCCAGCGGGGAACAATAATTATGAATATTAACCATGCGGACATTCTGGAGATGGAAATTCCCTTGATACCTATAGGGGAGCAAAAGGAAATGATCGCCAACTATAAAAATGAACTCAGTATTTATAAAAGAACTATCTGTGAAGCGGAAAGCCGATGGACAAAAATAAAAGATAACCTTTATAATCAATTGATTTAGGAGATGGAATTAATGAGTAGACAAAGGGTTTCAAAAGGACAAATCATAATGAAAAAAGATGAGAAATTACCACTGGTGGCTAAGGTTATGGACATAAATTTTACCGACGATGATTTTATTGAAATGTTTAAATATATGTATCCTAAAGATTGGAATAACATTAGTAAAAGATATAATGAACACTTAAAAGTAAACAAAGGGAAAAAAGATTTTCCTATGCCGGAACCTACTAAATAT
>JBAQLX010000273.1:0-2182 GCA_049302315.1 Desulfosporosinus sp. | reverse complement strand
TTAAGCGATATGGTTTTCATCTTTTCAAGAACGGCAAGCTTTTTGAGCGTCTGAGCATTTTCCGGTCCGGACGTCTCTTGAATGACTTGAATCTTAATCTCTTTAACATACTCCTCATAACGTTCCTGCATCTTTTCAGCAACCACACGTTCCAGCCGTTCCTCCACGGAACGCCGGGCAATTAGTTCCGCGATCTGTTCCTCGATTTCATCTAAGAGCTGTGGAACTTCCTGGATCTTCGGAATCTTCCGGACAGTAGGATCATCAGCGACAATTTTGCATAATCCGGCCACTCGTTCAACAAGTTGATCGGAACGCATGAGTTTAAGCGCATCTAATTTACTGGCCTTTAATACTAGCTTGTCTGTTCCATGATAATTTGAAAGCAGGACATAGAGTGTCTCGACTTCTCGGCTCCACTCTTCTTCATCGTGTATCCGATCACCAAGATTGGGATGATTTAACCATTTTGTCAAAATCCCTTTCATAAGGGGTCCCCTTTCGTGGTTCGAATTCGTCCCTGTATACGTTCAGCTAAACAGCTAAACTCCAGATATCTGAAGTAAGCCTTATATGGCAATAACTTGCACCTGAAGTTTTGCGATCACGTCAGGATGAATTTTTACAGGGACCTCATAATTTCCTAGAGCCTTAATCGGTTCCTTTAACTCTAACTTTCGTTTATCCACTTCAACCCCATGCTGGTTTTTTAAAACGTCAGCAATTTCCTTACTGGTTACTGAACCAAACAAGCGCCCGCCTTCACCTGTTTTCGTCTTAACTTCAATCAGAAGGGCATTGAGTTTACCTGCTAATTCAACGGCAGCTTCTTTTTCTTTCCCCTTTCGGCGATCTTCCAACGCTTTCTTATGTGTGATATCCAGAATATTTCCAGTAGTTGCTTCAATCGCTAACTTTTTAGGAAAAAGAAAGTTTCGGGCATACCCATCAGCAACTTCAAAAACCTGTCCCTTTTTACCCGTTCCTTTGACATCTGCTTGAAGAATAACCTTCATGTGAATTCCTCCTTACGATTCTTCTGGTAGACGACGAAAATTAAAAACCAGATCAAACAGTCCAAACATTATTAGACCGACGACACTAAAGAAGAGATACATAAAGCTGGCTATAATTAATGCGAATTTCAAAAAGCGAGGAATCCTTGGTGATTGCAACAAATACACTAACACAGAAGCACCTAACACTAAGGTTATTGCCCCGTAAACAACCATTATATTAATGCCTGCTACACGAAGAACTGTCCAGGAAAATTGATCACCTAAAAGATAGCATGCAATCCCTAAAACTGCACCCCAAACCGCGTACCAAGGCAAACGCCAACACATGAACGGGATCCGTCCCTCATCTTTATTAAACCAGATTCTTCCGAGATAAAAAGCAAATCCGAACTCAACTAAGGCGACCAGCCCAGCAAGACCAGGAAGGATTAAAGCATAAATGTGAATTCCTTGTTGCAATAAATCTCGGACCTGCACCTCAGTGATTCCTTTTTGTTGCATCACTGCCAGTAATCCGGAAGCTTGGTATTGTTGAACTGTCGTATTAATCATGTCACTCGCGGTTAAGGCGCTAAACCCATGCACCATAAACGGAAGAGTGGGTATTGTCCCTAAAACTGTAGCCAACGCAGCACTCCAGAAGAATGTCACACGCACTGGCCAATGCTTATGCCAACCCAGAACACCTAATAACCCTGCCAGGGGGACAAGACTCATCAGATTAAAGGCCGTTGATCTAAAAACAATCAACGGTGCAACATAACCAATCAACAAAGACAACGCAGCTATAGGCAACCCTCTGCGACGGCCAACTAATAACACTGCTAGTAACATGAGCACTCCCCAGATAAAGCCCCAGGTTCCTAAAACGATTCCCAACCAAGGAAAGGTTAATAGGATAGCTCCCGCTAAATAGTTCAAAGCCACTTCATCTCTTAACAACATATTTACTAATTCTCCTATGCTTAGTCTTCAGGGGCAAGATAGTTTAAAAGTAAGCTCAAATCTCCCCACTGCTTTTCAAGATTAATTTCATCTGTATTTTTTAATCCCTCAAGACGTTCTATAAGCATGCGATCCAGACGGGAAAAGTCAAAACCTAACCGCCTGGCAAGCAAATAACTCAATCCAACAAGATCCGCCAAACCCTGTACCATCTCATC
>JBAQLX010000272.1:0-1689 GCA_049302315.1 Desulfosporosinus sp. | reverse complement strand
TTAAACGCTCTGCTATGCCCGATGGAGTCAAAGTTGGCTCGATTTCGCTCTCTCCGAGAGGGGATTGGAGAATGCCGAGTGACGCCAGTGCTGAGATTTGGCTTAAATTTTGACATACTTGAAATCACGCAATAGAAAGGTGGTTTGCGCAATGAAGGATAATGTTCGGGATTTTAAAGTTTATAATGGAAATGGAAAAACTTCGTCTGTATTTATGCAACGCTTTATTAGAGATGTAAGAACACCTAACAGCGAACGATATTTAATAGTTATGGGTGAGGATTTTGAATTAATAGGTACATTAGATTTGCACATTTTCGATATAATTCAAGCCACTTTAGTGATTGTCCCAGACGTTGATCAGGATACTCTGGAATTATTAATAGGTCTTATCAAAATGGAACTATTAGCACCATTAGAATTAGATATTGAATCTTTTAATATTTTTAAAGGAGTTTCTGATTACATAACACTGGATGAAGAAAATTTTTTCGATGAAGACGATGATGATTAATCTATTGAATCTTTATACATATATATGTATAATTATAAATAAAACTTCTTCCAGACGGAGTTTCACTGCATCTGAAGTATAGCTGAATTTATCCAGGGGAGAGTGGAGGGTTAAGATATGAAGGTTGGTGTTCTTGGGGCCACGGGATATGCGGGACAGGAATTGGTGCGTTTATTGAAACGCCATGAGGAAGTGCAGGACTTGTACCTCGCTTCATCCAGCGTAGCCGGGGAGGATTATGAGTCGGTATATCCGCATTGGAGCGGGCAAAAGGTGGGGAGCTTGCATGATGAAAACGTCCCAGACCTTGATGTGCTTTTTTGTGCACTTCCTCATGGGTTGACTGCGGCCAGAACGGGTTCTTTTTTAGCGCGTAATATTAAAGTCATTGATTTGGGAGCCGACTTTCGGTTGAATTCTGCTGACGTTTATGAGGAATGGTATAAAATCAGGCATCCTGCCAAAGATCTCCTCGCCAGCGCTACGTATGGTTTGCCGGAACTATATCGTAAGCAGATACGGGGACAGTCCTTAATAGCGAATCCAGGCTGCTATCCAACGGCGACCTTACTTGCGCTGGTCCCCTTGCTGCGCCATAAATTGCTGCAAACAAACTATTTAATTATTGATGCCAAATCGGGTGTATCCGGGGCTGGCCGCGGGGTCTCGCCAGGCATGCACTATGCTGAAGTTAATGAAAACTTTAAGGCTTACGGGGTAGGAAATCATCGTCATACCCCGGAAATAGAACAGGAACTGTCCCGGGCTGCGGGGCTGCCGCTAACCGTGAATTTTACGCCGCATTTAGTTCCCATGACGCGCGGGATGTTGGTCACGATATATGCTGCGGTTCAGGCAGGGGTCCAAGAGGAGGACCTTCGCGAGCGCTGGCTGGAACAGTATGAGCAAGAGGAATTCGTCCATGTTTTGCCTCCCGGGACTTGGCCGCAGACAAAATTTGCCAGCGGAAGCAATAATGCTTTTTTACAGTTGACTGTGGAGCAGAGAACGGGAAATGTCATCATAGTGTCTACGATCGATAATCTGCTTAAGGGCGCAGCAGGTCAGGCGATTCAAAATATGAATCTGATGATGGGATGCCCCGAGGGCCAAGGAATTACAGGAACGGCCCTTTGGCCTTGATCAGAAAAAGGAGAGAGAGAATTAGTGAGTAA
>JBAQLX010000271.1:0-3433 GCA_049302315.1 Desulfosporosinus sp. | reverse complement strand
GTTTAAGGCTGCCCCAAGGCCTTGATTTTGAACGTGATTTACTCTGTGAATGTTATTATGTGTTTGGGCGTAACATTGGACAACATCCGAAGTACGATCCGTACTCCCATCATTGACGACCACGATCTGATGTGAGATTGACGCGCAGTTTTGTTCGATATCTTCCAGCAAGGCCGGAAGCGCTGCGGCCTCATTATAGGCGGGCAAAACGATATATAGCATACTAAACAATACCCCCTTTCGGTTCATCGTTAGTATGTACAAAGTACAGTTTAATAAAACACCTTGGTGACAATCCAGACTGAAACAATCAAGCCTACGAAATCCGCTAATAATCCTAACTTGAGAGCGTAACGGTACTTTTTGATTCCAACCGAGCCAAAGTACACGGTTAGGACAAAAAATGTGGTGTCCGTACTACCCTGGAGGGTTGATGCCAAACGACCGATGAAGGAATCCGGTCCATGTTGATTGATTAGCTGTGTTGCTACTCCTAACGCCCCCGAACCACTCAGAGGACGCATAATAGCCAAAGGGATAATCGAAGCGAAATTTGGATCCAGGCCTAACAGCGCGAAGAGTGGCTGTAACCAATGCGCCACTGTTTCGAGCGCTCCGGAATCCACAAAAACCCTTATAGACACCAGCATGCCAATTAGGAAAGGGAGAATCCGCACACCTGTTTTAAACCCTTCCTCCGCTCCTGCTACGAAAGATTCATAGACCGGGACTTTGCGAAGGTAAGCCAGTACTGGAATGAGTAACAGGAGTAAGGGAATCGCCCAACGGGAAATCTCGGCAATAACCTTCATTTTCTCCCCCTGTGACGGATCAGGTAATCCGCGATGATAGCAACGGACATGGCACATCCCGTCGCAACGATTGTTGTCCCAATAATTTCTGTTGGATTGACAGAATTTGCTTTCAGACGTACGCCAATAATTGTGGCAGGGATGAGCGTTATACAAGAAGTATTTAAGGCCAGAAAAGTAATCATTGCCGGACTTGCCGTGTCGGGTGTCGGATTTTCCTTTTGGAGTTCTTGCATAGCCTTTAGACCAAAAGGGGTAGCCGCATTACCCAAGCCCAATATATTGGCGCTCAAATTCATAATAATAGCTCCCAAAGCAGGGCTATCCGGCTTAAGGGATGGAAACAAGCGACGAACCGCCGGGCCGAATAAACGGGCAATCCCCTTTATAAAACCTGCTTCCTCCGCCAAGCGCATGAGCCCAAGCCACAAGCTCATTACGCCGATTAGTTCAATGGCAACCTCTACTCCCAGTTCCGCCGCTTTCAGCGCCGAAGTCGTGACACTTTCGATGTGCCCATTGTGCGCTGATACAATAATCCCAGTGGTTAGCATTAATAGCCAGATGAGATTAACCATTTCCCATCCCCCCTGCCTAAAAGTATGAACAGGACAAGCAAAAAAGAACGAGATTTTCTCGTTCTTTTTATCAGGTCATTACTCCCTTTGCGGAAATTGGACATTAGTGATATAATGTGCTATATTAAGTTGACAGTTTGGCACGCGCTTTTATAAGCTCGTGAAAGCTGCCTACTTATGTTTAAAATTATTTGTTTGCAGAGGAGGTGGCAGAAAAAGTCCAGTCTGGTTTAGTTAATTCTTAAGCGCAGGATGGTCGTTAGAAGTTGGGAAGATAAATTCTTCCTAAATACTAAGGAGGGTAATTATGAACTTAAAAGAGTTAGAAAGATGGCCCCGTCAACACGATATAAAAAATCATGAGTTATTTGGGACTGAGCACTTTGGAACTGAAGCGCCTTGCGTAGTATATGAGTTAAAGCCCGTTTTAGACCCCCAAGGAAATGCCGTACCGGGTTGTAACACAGCATGGGTAACCCTGAACAACCCCGCCCAATTTAATTCCTACACAACGGAAATGGTTAAAGGGGTTATCGCCGGAATGCAAAAAGCATCGGCAGATCGTACCGTTGTCGCTGTTATCTTCACCGGTACAGGCAGCGATGCGTTTTGTACAGGCGGCAACACCAAGGAATATGCCGAGTATTATAGCATGAACGGTACAGAGTACGGCTATTATATGGATCTCTTCAACGGGATGGTCGATGGTATCCTCAATTGCAAAAAACCGGTTATCTGCCGGGTTAACGGCATGAGAGTTGCCGGCGGCCAGGAAATCGGTTTGGCTTGCGACCTCGCTATCTCTTCCGACCTCGCTATTTTTGGACAAGCAGGCCCGAGACACGGATCAGCTCCGGTTGGCGGCGCCAGTGACTTCCTCCCTGGGTTTATGACTATGGAGCAGGCCATGTGGAGCTGTGTTTCCTGCGAAATGTGGAGCGCTTATAAAATGCAAAATATCGGCATGATCAGCAAAGCCGTCCCCGTCTTAAAAGTCGATGGCAAGTTCGTCCGCAACCCGTCGGTTATTACCGATAAATATCTTGAAGACGGGGCGATCGTTTACGGGGAAAATAAAACTGGAGATGCAGCTGCAGAGGCTAAAGCAATAAAGAAAACAGCAACTGTAGACTTCAGCCTGCTGGATGCCGAAGTAAATAAGGTTGTCTATATCTTTACCAACTTGTTCCCCAACTGCCTGATGATGTCCATTGACGGGATCCGCGCCAAGAAAAAATTCTTCTGGGATCAATCAAAATTACCGAACCGTCACTGGTTGGTCGCCAACATGCAAAGCGAAGCCTATCTGGGCTTCAACGCTTTCAGCAATAAGAAAGCAACCGGTAAGGACGTTATTGACTTTGTTAAATATCGTCAATTGCTCAACGACAAGGTGCCATATACCACGGAATTCTTTGAAGCAGTCATGGCGCCTCCCAAGGCGAAGTAAGCTTAACATTTCCCGACCCCCTGTAAGTATAAGCAGGACAAGCCTAAAAAGAACGAGATCTTCTCGTTCTTTTTATTTATCCTTATTATCTTTAGAATTATCTTTAGATAATTATTATCTGATCCGTTTAGTCACGAGCAATGATAATCTCATCCGAAGTTCTCTTCTTCTTTTGAAACATCCCCGCAACCCTGTCTAACAGATCAGGAAGCGTATCGATCAATCGGTCAACTACCACATTACTGTCAACGGGTAGAAGTCGAATGCTTCCGTTACCTACAACCAAAAAAGCAACCGGTTGCACTGATACCCCAGCTCCAGCGCCGCCTCCAAAGGGAAGTGCGGCTGCTTGTCCTCCCGTATTCGCATTTTCTTTATTGTCCTCCGCCGGTGCAAACTCACTTCCGCCTGCTGCGAAACCACAAGAAACCCTTGATATTGGAATTATTACAGATCCATCCTGGGTTTCTACCGGCTCTCCAACAATCGTATTAACATCAACAATTTGTTGGATACTCTCCATGGCCGTTTTCATCAATGATTCAATCGGATGATTACCCATGTGCACGTCTACCCCCTTATACCTCGCCTTA
>JBAQLX010000270.1:0-2079 GCA_049302315.1 Desulfosporosinus sp. | reverse complement strand
GTCAAAAGGCCCCAAGGATGTTTTGAAAAACCTTCGTCTACAATTGCCAGAGCTCGCCGAATTCCTGCCACCTCGGAATCCTGTCCTTCATCCTCAGGGGCATATTACCTAAATCGAAAAGTTACGGTTTAATATAATATATTAAACCCTTCTTTGCACAGTGTTGCTCCATTTCGCCTAAAACCCTTCAAATTCGCTTGTATTCGACCATTTGTCTCGATAAGTTAGCGTTTTTGGCATATTAAGAATCCAATTCAGTATCAATTTGATCTTTTCATGGGGATCGCGTGGAGGGTTGTAGATGAAGGCAAAAAGGTTCAGATAATCGGACAGGTTCTTTCTTTGGAAGCTCCTATGTGAATGCAAGAAGGCCTTCAGCTCACGGCAACAAGAGTTGATGGGAGCCAGGGGATTTTCCTTGTCACCTAGGCCTTTCAGATCTTTCGAATTATACTCGATGCTTACCAGCTTCAAGGTTTCGACCAAAGGCTTGTGGGCCTTTTCCATGTCATGCTCAAGTCGAGAACCTTCCTTGATATGATCCCTGAAAATCTCCAGGGTCCTCTTCTGGTTTGGCTTGCCCATTCCTTCGATCCTGCAATAGACATGGCCAGCCTTGTCACATCCAATACCTATACAGATTTTGTTCCTTGAGAGTCCCCTGAATTCTTTCCCATCTTCTTTGACCATGATGTTTTTCTTAATCACCGAATAATAGGTTTCATCTATCTGGACCTCATCCGTCAGGATGATTCCATCCTGATACTCTTCGAGGACCAGGTAGAGCTTCGCCAGCCAGTAACCTGTTGTGGTATCACTGTTTCTGTTGGTCTTTGAAACTGAACTGAAGCTTTGGCTCCTGAAAATCCCGAGAAGAAACTCAATCCATTCCGTCACGGGAATCTTGTGGTTCTCCAGAAGCGTGTTGGTGGTGACCGTGAAAGTCCGTGTGCAGGATTTGCACCAGTAACGCTGGATCCCGTTCGAGGTGGTGCCACTTTTCTTGAATTCAGTGCTGCCACACCTTCGGCATTTGTCGACGGGGATGGTATTCAAAAGCTCAGACTCGTTAGACTCCTTGAGCGTTGGGTGTTTGATCTGATAAAGGTTGCTGATGCAGTAGTCGATGAATTTCTCATCGCTATCAGGCTCTGTCTTGTGGGTCCACGGAGTCTCTTTCCGGGATTTGGTTCGGTATTTACTGTTGGGCATGTGGAAGTCCTTGCATCTCCAAGACGACAATGTAGGGACTTCCACATCAACTACATTGCCGTCAGAAAATGCTCTTCCACTTTAACTGAGGTGGGCTGAATTAGCAACACTGTGCAAAGAAGGGTTTTAATATATTAATAATTATGTTTTAATCTAATTACTATTATTTTTCTTATTAATATCAGCAATCTTTGTCATTATAATAGAAAAATTGATATCACATTTATTACTGATTTCTTCATAAAAGAATTTCGTTTCTTCGATAAGTATTTTATTCTGATCCTCTATTTCATGTTTAATTTCACTTAAAATATATCTCTTTATTAAATATATAATAGGAAAAATTAATGGTTTTAATAGAAATTTAACCATCTTTTTAACTAAATATTTTATAGAAATAGTATCATTTTTATGGTTATCTACATTTTCGAGTTGTATTTTACTTTTTATAATCCCATTAGAAACAGCAACAGCAATATTAGATCCATTTCGTACTTGACGATATATACTCATAGATTTTCCTTTAGGTGTTAATATAAATTGTTCATTTTGAAGTAGTGAATGTCCAAATCTTATTAAGTACATAATTATATGGGACTGAAAAAGTTAAGTTAATAAAGGGAACAAGATATTTATTCAGAAAAAATATTTCGATCCAGACATAGGACAGGGCCATGCTGATCAACAGAGAGCTGCAGTAAACAAGGTAGTACCTGAGCCCCTGGCCGAGGAAGGATTGGCTCTTCGCCTTGAAGACCCAGGTCCGATTCAGGAGGAAACCGTTCAGGGAACTTAGGATGAAGGCCGCGACATTCGCTATCTGGTAGTGGACACCGAAGTACACAAACCCCGAGTACACGATGAGCG
>JBAQLX010000269.1:0-1750 GCA_049302315.1 Desulfosporosinus sp. | reverse complement strand
GTTACGGAAAACCTCGGAGAAACCTCAGGAAGTAGGGGTGAAATAACAGGATGAACTTGCGGCCAGAAGAAATTAGTTCCATTATCAAACAGCAAATAGAACGCTATGAGTCGGCTGTCGAAATCGTCGATGTGGGAACCGTTATCCAAGTTGGGGACGGAATTGCCCGTGTCTATGGTTTAGAAAAGGCTATGGCTGGTGAACTCTTAGAGTTCCCTGGCGATGTTTATGGTATGGCGATGAACCTGGAAGAAGATAATATCGGTTGTGTAATTTTAGGTTCTTTTAGAGGGATTAAAGAAGGCGACGAAGTCAAGCGAACGGGCCGAATTGTGGAAGTCCCTGTGGGTGAGGCTTTGATTGGCCGAGTTGTTAATGCACTTGGACAACCTATCGATGGCAAAGGAGAAATTGTGACGGATACGTTTCGTCCGATTGAACTCCAGGCTTCCGGAGTTGTTGCTCGAAAATCAGTCTTTCAACCTGTGCAGACGGGTCTGAAATCCATCGATGCCATGGTGCCCATTGGTCGCGGTCAGCGCGAGTTGATTATTGGTGACCGTCAAACCGGTAAAACCGCAGTGGCGATTGATACGATTATTAACCAAAAAGGGCAAGACATGATTTGTATCTATGTCGCTATCGGACAAAAAGCATCCACCGTTGCCAGCGTAGTTAAGACATTAACAGACCACGATGCTATGGATTTTACAATTGTGGTAGCTGCAACTGCTTCTGAACCGGCACCGATGGTCTATATTGTACCTTATTCTGGGTGTACGATGGGTGAACACTTTATGTATGCTGGGAAAGATGTCCTGATTGTTTACGATGACCTTTCCAAACAAGCGGTAGCTTATCGTGAACTTTCTCTGCTCTTAAAACGTCCGCCCGGACGTGAAGCATATCCCGGAGACGTTTTCTATCTCCACTCTCGCTTATTGGAGCGCGCCTCGAAGCTGTCTGATGAACTTGGAGGCGGGTCGCTGACGGCACTGCCAATTATCGAGACTCAAGCTGGCGATATGTCAGCCTACATTCCGACGAACGTGATTTCCATCACAGATGGTCAGATTTTTCTGGAAGCTGACCTCTTCAACTCTGGCTTCCGACCCGCAATTAACGTTGGTATCTCCGTTTCTCGTGTAGGAGGTAACGCACAAATCAAAGCGATGAAGCAAGTTGCCGGCCAACTACGTTTGGATCTGGCCTCGTATCGAGAATTGGCTGCCTTTGCTCAGTTTGGATCTGACTTGGATAAAGTCACCCAGAATCGACTGGCGCGTGGTCAACGGACACTGGAAATTCTCAAGCAGAGCCAATATGCGCCTTCACCTGTTGAGGAAGAAGTTGTAGTTATCTTCGCAGCAGTCAGAGGATTTATTGACGAAATTGATGTGGACAAGATCGGGAAATTTGAAGTAGAATACCTGCGTTTCATGCGCTCTGAGAAGGCTGCCCTGATGGAACAGATCCGCACAAAGAAGGCGCTCTCCGATGATATGATCGCCGAGCTTGGAAAAGCGATTAATGATTTCAAGAAGGGATTCTTGGGCTAGATTAAAAAGGAGTAGGTGAACGAGGTGGCAGGAGCACAAGATATTCGTCGTCGGATCCGCAGCGTAAGCAATATGGAGCAGATCACGAAGGCGATGAAAATGGTTTCCGCGTCCAAACTCAGAAGAGCCCAGACAAGACTTGTCGCTGCCCGTCCATATGCCCGCCAATTGCAAGCGGTCCTTGAACGCTT
>JBAQLX010000268.1:0-2030 GCA_049302315.1 Desulfosporosinus sp. | reverse complement strand
GATTTATTCCAATGACATTTGACCCTAAAATTCGGTTGTATTTCTCAATAAACGATTCAGCTAAAATCAGGATATCCTCAGAACGCTCTCGCAGTGCAGGCAGATTAAATTCAATAACATTGAGACGATAGAAAAGATCCTCGCGAAAAGCGCCCATCGCGATCCTTTCCCGTAAATCTCGATTCGTGGCAGCAATAATTCGCACATCAACCCCTCGAATGCTTTGTCCGCCCACCCGTATAAATTCCTTTTCCTGCAACACCTGCAAAATTTTCACTTGAATCGAGAGTGGCATATCCCCGATTTCATCCAGAAAAATTGTCCCACCGTCAGCTCGCTCAAAATAACCCGATTTTCCCTTCTTAGACGCTCCCGTAAAGGAACCTGGGGCATAACCAAACAGTTCCGATTCTAATAAGGCTTCTGGGATAGCTGCACAATTTACCTTGACAAAAGGCTGTTTCGTCCTAGGACTCGCAGCATGAATGGCGTGGGCAAAGATGTCCTTGCCAACTCCGCTTTCCCCTGTCAACAGGACCGTCGAACTACTGCGAGCAATGCGTTGGGCGTCCTTTTTCATCTTATTAAACTTAGGATTTTTGGAGACAATATGGTCAAAACTCCTAATCTCTCCGCCCCTTTTTTCAAGTTCAATGCGATAATACTGGACCTGTTGATTCAACGAGAACCATTTTCGCGCGATCTCTTCAGTAAGCACATTATCTTCAAGATAGACTGTACTCACAACCCCCGTTATCCCTATTCCATTGTTCTCTTCTTGCGTAATTGGGATGTGAGAAACAATACAATTTCTACCTTTAATAACACATTCGTCAACTTCGGCTGTGCCTGTTATAAGGACTTGAGCCGGACTTTTCGTTTGGAGTAAGGCATCCACTGGTCTGCCTGTGATATTTGCAGAGGGTTCTGCGAGCAGCTGACTGGCCCTCTCATTGACAAATCTCACCGTACCTGCCATATCCGAAACAAACACACCATCCGAAGAAGCACTGAGAACTCCACTCAGGGTTGACTGCAATTCTTTGACTATTTTCAGTTCTTGGGCAATTTGTATGGCGTACGAGATGTCCAGGAGCGCAATGCTTGTTCCGATTGGCACTTCCCCTTCCAAGATCGGTACTTGATTAACAATCACATGCACGGATTTTACGATTTGTCTGATACCTAAGCGGCGTTTCTTAGAAACTGTAATCTCAGGGAGGATCTCTTTGAGACGAATTCCTTTCACTTCAGATGACCTAAGTCCGAACATTCTTTCAGCGGCGGGATTAATCCGCAAAATTAATTCATCTCGATTAATAATAACGATTCCTTCGGAATTAGCCCGAAATAATGATTCAAGCAGAGCAGAGGAAGTCATGATCACGTTCAGGCTTTCGCGCAGATATTCTGCGGTGCCTATCATTCCTACCACTTTATTCGATCCATCCACAACAACAACATAATCAACCCGACTTCGATTGATTCTCACGACTAGTGATATTTCATCATAGGTTAGATCCGATGATACAAAAACGGGATCAAAAACCACATACGCATTGCATGGATCATCAAGGCTTAAGCCATCTAATAACGCCTTAAATAACCTTTTTTTGGGAAAGACACCAATAAGGTGTTCGTCCTCGCCAACGACCGGAAGGGTGTTTAATTTATATTCATGGAAATGCCGAATCACAGTTCGTAGGGAATCACCTAAATGAAGAACCTCAAATTGTTTATTCATCATCTTCTCGACAATTAACCACGAAGCAGAATCCAAGACATTAAAAACATCCATTTTAACTTCTTCCTTCCGTAGATCATGACGATTCCCGTTAATATCCCCCAACTCCAACCTAGCAGGCTGACAGTTGCTCTGGATTTACACGTTGCTCATCCCTTATTATCAAAATAAAGTAATAATTCGACATTGCTGCTGGTAAACCCTTCCCCGCGTCTTTATCCAATCGTAAGACTCCCACTTCTACAAGTGGGAGTGGTTCCCCGTACTCTGCTTCGGTGGGGGTAGA
>JBAQLX010000267.1:0-2014 GCA_049302315.1 Desulfosporosinus sp. | reverse complement strand
ATTAAATCCCGAGTTCCTTTTCTCCATTTCTTTGATGGCTTCCGAACCTCACATGAGATTCAGAAGATCGAAGTGATCAATGAACAGGAAATTGCCGAGATTGTTGATTGGCAGGCTATCCAAGCCTTTCGTGACCGCGCTTTATCACCAGAACACCCAGTTGTCCGCGGGACTAACCAAAACCCCGACATCTATTTTCAAGGCCGGGAAGTCGCTAACCTTTATTATCAAGCAGTCCCGGACATTGTGGAAAACTATCTCCAGGAAATCAAACGAATTACGGGCAGAGAATATCATCCCTTTGATTATTACGGTTCCCCGGATGCGGAATCTGTTATCGTCGCCATGGGCTCTGTCTGTGGAACGATTGAGGAAACTCTTGATTACCTGATGGCCAAAGGAGAAAAGGTTGGGGTTATTAAAGTCCGCCTCTATCGACCGTTCTCCGAAAAATACTTCTTCAACGTTCTCCCCCCAACAGTCAGGAAGATTGCCGTCCTCGATCGCACCAAAGAACCAGGGGCGCCTGCCGAGCCCTTATGTTTAGATGTAGTACATCTGTTCTCGAAGAGGGAGATCAAACCGCAAATAATAGGTGGTCGTTACGGCTTAGGCTCCAAGGATACCCGTCCTGCCCAGATCATTGCGGTCTTTGACAATCTCAAACAAGATCAGCCTAAAGATGGGTTTACTATTGGAATTATTGACGATGTCACGCATACCTCCCTTCCTGAAGTAGATCCGGTTAAAACAAATCCCGAAGGAACCATCAGTTGTAAGTTTTATGGCTTAGGTTCTGATGGGACAGTAGGGGCCAACAAACTGGCGATCAAGATCATCGGTGATAATACCCCCCTTTATGCCCAAGGTTATTTTGCTTATGACAGTAAAAAATCCGGTGGCACGACTATTTCCCACTTGCGTTTTGGCAAGAAGCCCATAAAATCTACCTACCTGGTGTTTCAGGCGGACTACATTGCCTGCCATAACAAATCATTTATTTATAATTACGATTTAGTAAAAGGACTTAAGCCTAACGGAACGTTTGTCTTGAACTGCCCCTGGAAACCAGAAGAACTGGACAGGGAACTTCCAGCTTCGCTGCGAAGATATATCGCCCAAAACAAGATCAATTTCCATATAATTGATGCCGTTAAGATTGCCTGCGATATTGGTCTGGGCGGCAGGATCAATATGATTATGCAGGCAGCCTTCTTTAAGCTGGCCAATGTTATTCCGGTTGACGATGCCGTAAACTGCTTAAAAGAGTCCCTCGCCAAAACTTACGGTAATAAAGGCCAGAAGATTGTGGACATGAATATTGCGGCCGTGGATCGCGGCATACAATCTTTACAAAAGGTAGCTATCCCTCAGACCTGGGTCACTGCCGAATTAGAGAATACCCCGACACTTGACGAACCGGCTTTTATCAAAAAAATTCAACGTCCCATGGCTCGCAATGAAGGAGACAATCTCCCCGTCAGTACTTTCCTGGGAAGTGAGGATGGCGCCTTCCCTGTAGGTACAACCGCTTATGAAAAGCGGAGGATTGCTGTTATGATCCCGGAGTGGCAAATCGAAAAATGTATCCAATGCAACCAGTGTTCCTTAATCTGTCCGCACGCCACTATTCGGCCATTCTTACTTAGTGATAATGAGCAGACCAAAGCCCCGGCTGCTTTCCAGACGAAAAAACCGCTCGCTAAAGGTCTGGAAGTCTTTCACTATCGAATTCAAATTGATCCCCTCGATTGTACGGGCTGCGGCAACTGTGCTGATATCTGCCCGGCGCTGGGAAAAGCCCTGGTCATGCAGTCGGCTGCACCTCAAATGAATGCCCAAGCGGACAACTGGTACTTTGCCTGCACCGTTACAGAGAAAAACGGCCTAATGGATCCTAAAAGTGTCATAGGCAGTCAGTATCGGCGTCCGCTCTTTGAATTCAGCGGAGCTTGCCCGGGGTGTGGAGAAACACCGTACATCAAGCTTATTACTCAATTATTCGGTGATCGCA
>JBAQLX010000266.1:0-2011 GCA_049302315.1 Desulfosporosinus sp. | reverse complement strand
ATGGATAAAGAAGTATATCTTGGACTTGAAGAGGTATTTCATCAAAAACTAGAGGCAGCCCTGATTACTGTAATAAGTGTGCTGGGGTCAACTCCCCGTAAGCCGGGCGCGAAGATGTTAGTTTTTGCGGACGGAACAATGGTTGGAACTATTGGCGGCGGATGCGGCGAAGCCAAGGGAAGGCGGGAGGCCTTGAATGTAATAGCTGCGTCCACCTCAAAGATATATCATCTGAATATGACTGCGGACATTGCCCAAGAAGAGGGAATGGTTTGCGGGGGGATTATGGGATTATTCATTGATTACTTGGGTTCTCAAAACCCAGTGGAACTAACCAATCTCCACAAAGATTATCTGTCTAGTTTAGAGAGCTGCGATAACCCCATCCTAGTAACGGTGATTGAAGCGGCTGAGGAACGGTTAATAGGGAAAAAGCTGTTCCTCAAGAATAACGGAGACGTCTTAGGTGATCTTGGTTTAGAAGAACTGAACAGAGTTGCCATGGAGAGTGCCAAAACAGGTCTTAGAAGCTGCCGGCCGCAATTAATTAGTTTGGATTCCGAGTTCGCGCCATGGGTCTCCTCAGTGACGAAAGCGGCTTACCGGCTCTTGTTAGAGCCTCCATCCGCCGATGTGCAATTGTTGATTTTAGGGGCAGGACATATAGCGCTCCCTCTGGCAACTATGGCCAAAATCATTGGATATGAGGTTACAGTAGTCGATGATCGTCCATCCTTTGCCAATTCTGTCCGATTTCCCAGCGCTGATACGATTATCTGCGATGATTTTGAACGAGCTTTAGATGCGATCAGTATTAATCCTCAAACGTTCGTTGTGATTATTACCAGGGGACATCGTTATGACAAAGTGTGTCTGAGGAAAGTCATTAATCAACCGGCAGCCTATATTGGCATGATAGGTAGTCGTAAAAGGGTTAAAGCGTTGCTTGCTGAATTGGAGGAGGAGGGAGTTTCGAATAAATTGCTGCAAAAGCTGTATGCTCCAATTGGTCTTAAAATTGGAGCAGAAACTCCTGAAGAAATAGCCGTAAGCATTCTCGGTGAGTTGATTCAAGTGCAAAGGGGAGCTGGCAGAGCAGTAAAATGTGGCTAAGTGAACTGAATGTTTAAAGATTTCATAATGAGTTAACAAAAATACGTCTGTTGTATATCATTTAGAATAATTAAATAAAATTTTAAAAGTGATGACGGAGAAAAGTAAGCTATTTATTACCTTTCAGGGAGGAAGAGTCTTGATTGAAAACTCTTCTATGTGTAGTAATAGGTGAAGTTCCCTCCCGAGCTGCCGGCTGAACGAAATCAAGTAGGCTAGGACGGTTCTTCCCTGTTAACAGGAGGTATTGGATGTTACTCCCGTACCTTTGTTGAGTGGTTTTTTTGGCCAGAGTTGGGTGGTAATGCGAGGTTAACTTCTCGTCCCTTCAGGGATGAGAAGTTTATATTTTTTGTTATATTATCAGGGAGGCTTTATTTATGAAAGATTTGAAATTAGTAAGACTTAAAACCGCACGAAGCACCATCAAGGTTAACGGGGTAACCATTGGGGGAAAAGAAATTATCCTCATGGGCGGACCCTGTGCGGTAGAATCAAGTCTTCAGATGAGCCAGTCAGCCGAGACTGTAAAAAAGGCGGGAGGGAAGATTCTGCGCGGTGGGGTTTTTAAACCTCGTACGTCGCCCTATAGTTTCCAAGGATTGGGTCTGGAGGGACTTAACTATTTGGTTCAAGCTGCTAAAGAACAGGATCTACTATGTGTAACAGAAGTTATAGATGCTCCAAGTCTGGATTTAGTGGTCGACAAGGTCGATATTCTTCAAATTGGTACTCGGAATATGCAAAATTTCGAACTTCTGAAATTAGCCGGTAAAACCAAGAAACCAATTATCCTTAAAAGAGGCTTGTCGGCAACGATAGAGGAGTGGTTGTTGGCCGCTGAATATATTTTAGCTGCCGGTAATCCCCAAGTCATCCTTTGTGAACGGGGCATTCG
>JBAQLX010000265.1:0-5804 GCA_049302315.1 Desulfosporosinus sp. | reverse complement strand
CCACTTCGTCGACGACGACAACCGTATCTTCGATCCCTACAGCTCCAACCCCCGGAAAAACAAATTTAGGTTCGATTGCTACCACCATTCCAGATTTTAACACTTCTTGAGATCCCTTGCTAATAGTGGGAAGTTCATCGAGGTCCAATCCTACCCCGTGTCCGACAAAACGGACACTGCTTGCCCCATAACCCATAAAGTTTTTCTCATAAGGGGTATTCTCACGAACCCAAGTTAGAGTTTCCTCATAAACTTCGCCGGCCACCCTCCCGGGAACTAAGGCACGCCTTATCTTTTCTTCTACCTTCCTGGCCACTTCTTAGGCCTTGCTTAGTTCCCTAGATAATGGCCCAAGACAAAGGATTCGGGTTTGATCAATCTGATAGCCATGTCTTACTATCGCTATATCCACAACGATCGGCTCACCTGTCTGAATCGGAGCCATTGATGCCCCACTCGGATAGGCAATAGAAGTACCCCGTCCCATAACCGCTCCATAAAAATAGCTGACTCCTGCTGCCCTGGCCCCTGAAGTGACTGCGCCGATAAGGAATTGAGAGTTAAAGCCGCGCATCCGCACATTACCACCATGTCCAAGCAGCCGTGCCTTGCCTAATAATAATCCCTCTAACTCAACCTCAGTCATACCCGGATGGAGGACTTCTTTAGCATATTCCAAAACTAACGTTTGAATTTGTGCACTTTCTCCGATCCGAGCCAATTCCCACGGAGACTTTACGGCACGTTGCAAACGGACCTCAGTGGAAACATCCGCCAACTTAACACCCGGAAATATTTTGCGATAGCGCTCAAATTGATTAACCGGCAGAACATCCAATTCCAGACCCAGTATTTCCGGTAAGGGGATCCCGGCTTCCTGTATATACCCCGGAATCATAGATATACCCTGTAACTGAATAACCTCCCATGAACTTTCTGACTGAGCTCTGTCAAAATCCCGATAGGCAAGGACAATTGGCTTTCCTTCCCTTGGAATATAAATATGAACATCTTGGGCTGTTCCTGTATAATACAGGGTATCCGCCCGCTGGACCAACAGCACCCCTCCAATTCCTTTTTTCTGCAAAATATCTTGAAAATTCATAACTCGCTCATGTAATTCTGTTATGGGTACTTTCATTTTTCTCCTCCATCTTTTGTAATATTCAGAATTATTATTTTACTATTATTATGTTCGGATTCTCTTAAATTTGCAAGTTCTTTTGGTTAATCCCTGACCTATGGCGCTATTGACTGAACAAGTTTAAAAATTCCTTCGGAATATCCGTCTCAAAACGTACTTCTTCATCAGTGATCGGATGCCTAAAGGCCAGTACCCGTGCATGAAGTCCTAACCGACCTATAGGATGCCTGGTTGCTCCATACTTCTTATCCCCAACTACACTATGCCCTATATCCTTCATATGGACACGGATTTGGTTCTTTCGCCCAGTTTCCAGTTTGACTTCCAAGAGAGAGTAGTTCTTATTTTTCTGAAGAACCTGGTAGTGGGTTACCGCTTTTTGACCGTCATTAGGGATGCGACTGGAGTACATAATCAAGGCTTTACTTTCCGTCAGCCAAGAGGTGATCGTTCCTTGCTCTTGGGGCACAAGACCTTCTACAACCGCTACATAACTCCGCTCCAGAACAACTTCCTTCCAAGCATTTTGTAGCAATTGCTGTACTTTCTCGCTTTTGGCAAACATCATTAATCCGGACGTATCTCTGTCAAGACGATGCAACACAAAGATTTTGTTCTTCGGGTCTCTTTTTTTCACATGCTCGCTCAAAATACTATAGGCAGTTTGTTCCTTTTCTGTGGCAGTAGCGATTGAAAGCAACCCAGCCTGTTTTTCGACAATTATTATATGTAGGTCTTCAAATACAATCTTCAGCCCTTGAGGCTGCTTTTCCATCAGCACTTTAGTCCAGGTAACAACAACTTTTTGACCGCTCTCCAGCGGATAATTGTACTGAGTAACAACTTCATTATCTACAGAAATCTGATGATGGGCCAGAAGAGACTTGATATCGTTTCGGCTTTTACTGGGTATTGCACCCAGTAAAAACTTCATTAACTCAGTATGTTCTGTTACCACAAGCTGAGTTTGTTTATCCTTCCCGGTCTTGATTCTCAACTTACTGCCTAGTCTATGCATACGATTTACCCCTTATCCTTTAGTCTTCGCATAAGCGATCATCTCTATAATATCATGGATTGGAGCGCCCTCAACGCAAGAAATAATATTTTTAACGCCTTCGTCATCTCAAAAAATCATTCACCATTTTTTTAGACGCTGCATGCACTTCCGGGTCAATCGAAGCGAACTTGGTCATCTCATAAGCCAGTTCCTTGAATGCTTTGTCCAAGTTCTCGTATAAAAAAGCGATTGGCATAACGGGTAGGCTCCTTTCGGGGAATATTTTAAAAATTATAGGCCGTCTTACTTATGACTCGCTATTATCAAAACTATACTCCCCAAGTAATCTCTGGAAATTAGGCGAAGGCTTTGGCCCAAAAGAAAACCCCAGGAAATTATGCATTCTCCCAAGGTTGATGTTTCATGTTATTCAAATCTCGTGCTGCATGAATTATTGCAAGTACTAAAATTGATTCATCATATAGTTTGTATATTATTCGATAGTTACTAAAAATAACCTCGCGGATACTCTCATCATCAACTTCAGGAACTATTCTTCCTAAATTTGAAAACGAAGAAAGCTTCTCAATCATCTCAATAATTCTGCCCGTAAATTCCAGGGCATAGTATTCTGAGTCTCGTTGAATGAATTCTTTTATGCTTTCTAAGTCAAGCATGGCCAGTTCGGACCAATCGATTCTCATTTATTTAATATCCTTCTCGTAACTTCTTCATGCGAGTATACTTTACCTTCTTCGGCTGCCATTAAAGATAGCTCTATTTTTTTCTTTACATAAAGCTGGTACATGATATCATCCCATGTAGCCTGATCAGGTAAGTTTGTGATTATTTTAATTGCAGCTTCTTTTACTTGGCTCATATGTTTTCACCCTCTCTCAAAGCAATTCTTATAATAGTATATCACCAAAAACCGACTTTCTACATATCATCTCCAAAAAATGTCATCAACCCCTACCGAGCGGAACGAGGCGAGCACTGCCAAAGCCAGAGTGATGGTCCCGATTCCGCAGTAAAGATCCCAAACCACTTTCTCAGTCCAAAGCTCTGCCCGATCCGGTACGTTGTTATTAAGTCTGTGGGTCTGAGTGGGGTTGACTTATAGCCCTATTTCTGTTCCTTTTTTAATTCCCCAACAGCATATGTAGTGAACTCGTTCAACTAAAGTTGAACATCGAATCTTCGGTGACGAAAGTCTCCGGTGGAGGGTTTCGCCGAAGCCGCACGTCCCAAAAGGAATTCTTAGCGGCGAAGTCGGAGTCTACCCCCACCGAAGCAGAATAAGGTGTACCTCTCCCACTTGTAGAAGTGGGAGTCTTACGATTGAATCAATTCAGAGGCCACCTCTCGCCACATATCCCAACGACCCATTTCTACGTCATTGTGGGATACCAGTGACACTTCATATTGCGAGGGTGAAAATGTGTGGGGCGGAAGGTGCTTATTCTAAGCCATTTCCAACTTAACCGTGCTTCCTGCTCCGCTGGCTTCAGCAGGTGTAACAACCAAACGGCGGGCGAGACGATTTTTCAGCTCCGGCACGTGGCTAATGATCCCAAGTGTTAAGTTTTGCAGGTGAAGTTTCTCAAGCGTATTCATCACTGTTTCGAGAAGATCGGCATCCAGTGTTCCGAACCCTTCATCAAGGAAGAAAAACTCCAGCGGTGATTCTCCGCGCAGCTGAATTTGAGTGGACAAAGCCAAAGCAAGTGCTAGAGCGGTGAGGAAGGTTTCTCCTCCTGATAAACTGCTCACAGGTCGACGTACGCCGCCGTTAGCATCGTCACGCACGATGAAACCGCCCTCTGCGTCAACCTCCAAGGCATAACGCTGGTTTGTTAATTGTTTCAGGCGTTCGGAGGCATCCAGGGATACGTTGGTTAACTGTTCTTGAGCAATAAACTCAATAAAGGCATTCCCTTTGAAAACGGATTGCAAGGTTTTAAGTAAGCTCCGTCGGCGGCTTAAAGCTTGTCGTTCACGTTCCAGACGCATCCATTCTTCATGCTCCATATTCAGTTTTTCCAACCTTTGTTGAGCAGCACCGCGTCGTTCAATCGCTTCGGTATGGACCATTTCCACTTCCTTAAGCCGAACCGGCCAAGCAAGCCATTCCTCGGGGCGGAGGCTGCGTCCCTTAAGTCGCTCTTCACCGTCTTGACGTTTCTGCTTAAGCATTAGAACGTCTTGTCGGAAAGCCAAGATGTCCTGGTCCATTTTCAGTCGTTCAGTCTCGTCACATAATGCGCTTTGTGCAGCTGCCGCTGTTATGAATTGGGCCGTTGTCAGGCCTTGGTCCAGTTTGTGCTGGGCCGCCTCATACCCTTCTCTGGCTAGTTCCAAGGTTTTCCGGCTGACTGCCTGAGTTTGTTCCGCCTGGTTCCATACCCCTTTGGCCAGTTCATAGACCTTCTTAAGTTTTTCTTCAGTTCCAGTTACAAGAGTCAATTCTTGTTTAATCTGATGTATCCGTTCTAAAGCTGGCTTTCCCTCGGTTATGGTATCACATTTGCTCTTGAGCTCCGCTATTTCGCGAGCAGCTTCACTACCGACCGTCTTTAAATTCTGAAGCTCAAGCTCACAATTCGTCTTCTCCAGAATAAGCCGCTGCTGAGCTTCATCAGATTCCCGCAGCCTCTCTTCAAGACCAGCTAACTCCTGATTCAAAATTCTCATAGTCTGATCCCAGGCGGCGTATCTTTTTTGTAACAACGAAATTTCCGCAAGGGCAATACTCCCGCGCAAAGTGTCCAAACTATCTTTCCGCTGGGCCTGTTCTTCAAGCAATAGGTTTAGGCGATGATGAATTTCTTGCCCCACACCCTCAGTAGAAGCAATTTGGGCTTGAAGGTTATGTTGTTTTTTAGCCACTTCAGCTAACTTGCGCTGGGCCTCCTCCAACTGACGATTCAACTGTTCTTGATCTGTTTTCCATTTATTCAGAACTAGTCTATCGTTAGTCAAATTGGATTCTCGTTCAACTCGTTGAGCATTTAAGACTTGAGTATCCTTCTTCCGGTCAGATTCCGCTAATTCCTGACGATAATTAACGCTTGCCCGTTTCTTGATTTCCAAAAAATCTAACTGGTTTTGTTCAAGCTCTCGCTTGGAAGACAGCTGAGCCTTGGCCACAGCCAGAGCAGTTGTGCCCTCTGTCCGCTGGCTCTCTAACTTTTGGAGTTCTCTGGAGGCCTGCTCTAACTCATTTCTGGCCTCGGCTAAAACCGCATCCGCCAAACTCTGAGCGGGCTCGGGGTGGTGGGCGGAGCCACAGACCGGGCAAGGTTCTCCCTCAACCAAATTTTCGACGAGTAACCCGGCAAGATTTTTTTGTTCCAGTCCCTTCACCTCAGCAGTTTTTTGATCAACGAAAGCTATGCCCTCCTGAACCGCAACCAGGATTCCGTCCTGTTCCTGCTCGCCACTTTCCACTTTCACTTGTGATTTTTGGCGCTCCAGCGAGATTATTGCCAAACGTTCTTGTTCCTCGCTCTCTTCCCGCTCGCCCCGCTCTATATTGGTAACGATATGCCGGTATCGCTCCAGTTCCTGCGCCCGGTCACTTAGTATTTCCTCTCGAACCGGCGGATTTTGTGGCCTACTGGTCAGTGCCTCTTTCAGCTGTTCCACAGATTCCTGAGC
>JBAQLX010000264.1:0-3939 GCA_049302315.1 Desulfosporosinus sp. | reverse complement strand
GAAAATCTGCTCAGCTTCAGGCAGATACAATTCATCATAAAGCAACTGGTTTCGATATTTCTCCTTAATCAATTCAACTATAAGACCCACTTCACGTTGAGTTATACTATCTACATCCCTGGTTACCATAAAAAGCTGGGCATATTTGGGACGGGGCACTCCCAAATAAGAAACAGACAATCCGCAGGATCGCCTGTTTCTTATTTCACTATTTTGCAAAATCAACCGCTCGAGTCTCACGGATCACAACAACCTTAATTTGTCCTGGATATTCAAGTTCTTCTTCAATCCTCTTACTAATCTCACGCGCAACGCGTGGAGCAAGCACATCGTCAATCTTGTCCGGTTTAACGATTATGCGAACTTCTCGTCCGGCTTGAATAGCAAAGCACTTTTCTACCCCTTCAAAACTCTCGGCAATCTCTTCGAGTTTTTGGAGACGTTTAATATACGTCTCCAGGGTTTCCCTGCGTGCTCCCGGGCGAGCTGCCGAAACAGCATCCGCAGCAGCCACAAGAACTGCAACTATAGTTTTGGGCTCTACATCGTTATGATGAGCTTCAATTGCATGAACAACATCACCGGATTCCTTATACTTTCTGGCAAGATCAACTCCGATTTGAACGTGAGTTCCTTCCAGATCATGATCAACAGCCTTACCAATATCATGTAACAGACCCGCTCGCTTGGCAAGCGTAATATCGACACCTAATTCCGCAGCCATCAATCCTGCTAAATGAGATACTTCAGTAGCGTGCTTCAGAACATTTTGTCCGTAACTTGTTCGGAATTTAAGTCGTCCCAGTAAACGAATTAATTCCGGATGCAGCCCGTGCACACCTGTCTCGAACGTGGCCTGTTCCCCTTCTTCGCGGATCTTTTGGTCAACTTCTTTCTGAGCCTTTTCCACCATTTCCTCAATACGCGCCGGGTGAATGCGGCCATCGGCGATAAGTTTTTCCAAAGCAATGCGCGCAACTTCTCGGCGTATTGGGTCAAACCCCGATAAAATCACAGCCTCGGGGGTATCATCAATGATCAGATCAATCCCTGTCAGAGTTTCCAAGGTACGGATATTACGTCCCTCACGGCCGATAATCCTCCCTTTCATTTCGTCACTGGGCAACGCCACAACGGATACGGTCGTCTCGGCCACATGATCCGCTGCGCAGCGCTGAATGGCTAAGGCGATAATATTTTTGGCCCGTTTTTCAGCTTCTTCCTTGGCACGAGTCTCAATTTCCTTAATCAGGATCGCCGACTCATAACGAACTTCTTCTTCAACTCTTTTCAGCAGTAACTGTTTGGCTTCTTCTGAGGTCAGGCCGGATAAACGCTCCAGCTCAGCTTGTTCTTTGCCCACAAGCTGGTTTAACTCTTCTTTTTGATGTTCTACTTCGCTTTCTTTGCAATGCAGATTTTCTTCTTTGCGTTCAAGCGACTCAATTTTACGGTCCAAACTCTCCTCTTTTTGGAGCAAGCGCCGTTCAAGCCGTTGGAGTTCGTTACGCCGTTCACGAGTTTCCTTTTCCACTTCGTTGTGAATATACATAACTTCTTCTTTAGCAGCTACGACAGATTCTCTTTTCTTGCTTTCCGATGCCGAATGGGCATTTTCAATAATACGTTTTGCCTCTTCTTCTGCGGATCCAATGCTTTTTTCTGCAGTATTTTTCCGAAACAGCCAACCAACATAGACACCTAAACCCAACCCTACCAAAATCGCAACTAAACCAGTAAAAAATAATTGCAGCACACGTGCACACCTCCTTATTAGCCAAAATTCCTATTTTCACATTAAAAAAACTGGTTTTAAAACCAGTCACATTAAGCATAACCTTAAAGACGGGGGTCTTCCCCCGTTTCCTACAACTCTCGTTAGTCAAAAAACCGTATATTTTAGTTGACTACTCCGAAATCTATAAGAAAACCTTTTAAGGTTAAATCTTAACAAAGACAGACCTCTATTCAAATTTTAATATCATTTGAAAACAATGTCAAGCTTGTCTTGTCATAAACGGGTGTATTTTATACACGAGGGTCTAGTGTCTACTGTCTAATCGTCCCCAGTATTAATGTTTTGAATCTGATAAAGTGCGTTCTTCACCATATCAGAGGGATACCCACGTTGAACAAGCTTCCGACCAACTTTTTGCTGAAGCAATAATTCACGCGGCAGTGACTTCTTAGATATATCTTGATGAATTCTTTGCTCCCAACGCTTGCCCTCTTCTACCCACCACCGTTTGGCAAGGGTTAAACACTGCTGAAACTCAGCATCGCCTGAATACGTTAATCTCAACGCTTGCTCAACCACTTGGGGTACTAACCCTCGATTTTGCAAATCTTGGAAAACCCTTCGCCATGAATAACGTTTAAGTCGGTTTTGCGCAACCGTTAAAGCAAGTTCCTGGTCGTTGAGGTAACCTAACCTTTCCATTTTTTCCAGTACTTCATTAATTTCCGAGCTTTCATAGCCCTTTTCCTTGAGACGGATCTCTAATTCATAATGGGTTAGAGCTCGGCGTGATAAACAATCCATGGCAACTTCACAGGCGCTTTTATGGGGTTTAGAGCTCAAGCGAACCATCATCTTCCGCTGCTTCGACTGTAGTTGCTATCGCATTCATGTTTGCGCGGATCAGTAGTTCAAGTTTGTTGGCCATCTCCGGATGTAGCTTAAGGTATTCCTTGACGTTCTCCCTGCCCTGCCCCAACCGTTCTCCATTATAAGAATACCAGGCTCCTGCCTTGGTGATAATCTCCATTTCAGTGCCAATATCCACGATACTTCCTTCACGTGAAATTCCTTCTCCGTACATAATGTCGAAATCCGCCAATTTAAAGGGAGGCGCAACTTTATTCTTTACTACTTTGACCCTGGTTTTGTTACCGATTATATCCTGCCCTTGTTTTATTGCTTCCTGCCGACGGATATCCATTCTTATTGTGGCATAGAACTTAAGCGCTCGTCCGCCGGTGGTTGTCTCCGGACTACCAAACATAACGCCTATTTTTTCACGCATTTGATTGATAAAAATGACACAGGTATTGCTCTTGCTAATAGATCCTGTCAACTTACGCAAGGCCTGTGACATGAGACGAGCATGCAAGCCGACATGATTGTCTCCCATTTCCCCCTCAATCTCGGCCCGGGGAACCAAAGCGGCCACAGAGTCAATCACAACGACATCCACAGCGGCACTGCGCACAAGAGCCTCACAGATTTCTAACCCTTGTTCTCCGGTATCGGGTTGTGCGACAAGCAAATCATCGATATTCACCCCTAAGGCCTTAGCATAGACAGGATCAAGGGCATGCTCAGCATCAATAAAAGCCGCCACTCCGCCCATTTTTTGGGCTTCTGCTATAATATGGAGCGCCACGGTTGTTTTACCCGATGACTCTGGTCCGAAAATTTCAATAACTCGTCCGCGTGGCACCCCTCCAACTCCTAATGCAAGGTCTATCGCCAATGAACCTGTCGGGATAACATCAATTGACATTCCCGTCGGAGAATCCCCAAGTTTCATAATCGAACCTTTGCCAAACTGCTTCTCAATCTGAGCAAGGGCAATGTCAAGCGCTTTCAGCTTATTCGTTTCGGCCAATCCGTTCTCCTCCTAACTTGGTTAATAACGCATTTTCGAGTTTGGGCAAAACATCTGTTCGGTTTATTATAAATGCACCCCTCGATACTTGTCAATTTGTTTTTGGTTCAATCGACAGTATAACCTGTTATGTGACAAATGCTTCCCTCTGAATCGCCAAGCACCTCTCCACAGGTGAGCTAAGCATTTATCACTTTTCTTTATATCAGTTTCACATAGTCCTGTGCGCCATAGAAAAAGCGATGAATAATAACCGCCTTAGCCGCTTCATCAACCTTATAAATCAGCGCTTGGTTTTTGATGGTCGCCTTGCGATAGCCCTCTTTAT
>JBAQLX010000263.1:0-2374 GCA_049302315.1 Desulfosporosinus sp. | reverse complement strand
GTAAATGGAATTAGTCTTGAATACTTCAAAAGAATTACCAAAGTACTCCTGTGTATAGAAAATCTCGTTACAATATTTAATAATATGCTCCAAAATATCAGCGTTTCTTTCGTTACTGTCCATAGAGTATAATTTCCTCCCCGTTAATCCGGCTCAAGAACTTTTCGTCAAGGCTTTCAGTAGTAAGAACATCAACACGAGTATTAAGCTTTTCTTCAATATCTAAATGAAAACCTGAAAGTTGAAAAAGGCCTCTGATCCGACCCTTGTCAATACGTAAGTCAATATCACTACCCGGCCTTGCCTCTCCTCTTGCATAAGATCCAAAAAGCCAAACCCGCTCAACCCCATACTGTTGAGCCACCTCCTGTACTATATCTCTGATTTCTTCAATTGAAAAAATTTTGCCCGCCATCTCCAAACTTGCTTGTCTTGTCAACTATCATCACTCTTTCGTATTTTTTCTCATTATAGCAGGTAAAAACAGGGAAGTGAACTCGTTCAACTAAAATAAAGAAAACTTGAGCGCTTCCAGAAACCGACTGACGTATGATAAAATGAATACCGAAAGGTGAGCATAATCTTTTGCGGTAGATGTGTCATATCCTACAATCTTTGTTGTGGCTGGAATTGTGTCTGCGCTATCATATATTGTCGTTGTTGCTGAGTTAAATCTAATCGTAGTTAAGCCCGTGCAATCGGAAAAAGCCCCACTACCGATACTTGTGACTCCTTGCGAAAGGCAAACACTAGTTAAGCGTTTGCAAGAGAAAAAAGCCCAGTCGCCAATACTCGTTACTTCTTGCGAAAGGCTAATACTCGTAATGCCTGTGCAATTGTAAAAAGCCCCGTCGCCGATACTTGTGACTGGATATCCACCTAATGTACTAGGGATGGTAACATCTCCTCCAGCCCAATTGTATCCCGTAATTTGGGCTTGGTCAGCTGTTACATTGTACTCAAATTCAGAACTCATTCCTGCTTGTACTTGACTGCTACAACACAATAAAATAGCCATCATCAGTATGCCGACAAGAAATGTATTTACTTTGTTAATTTTAATTGTTCTCATGATATTTCCCTCTTTCATGCTTTGGATGGTTTGAAAGATTGTGTTCACCTAACTTAATTACATTCTACACATTTCTTCCATATCTTCCATATATAATGCTAAAATTTATTCAACTCGGATATGACAATAACACCAGCATTCTTCTTAATTAATAGAATGGCTGGTGCTATTGTTTATAAGAGCTACTCGATTGCTGTGGCTAACATTGTTTTATCAGGCTGAGGTGTGGTATATGCGCCAGCACCACCGCTGACGGTGAAATAAGGGTCACGCATATTCACTAAGTACTGCATCAAAGCAATAATATCTTTGACACTTGATTTAATTACTGTTGAACCAGCGTCTTGCCCAATTATGGAGGCCATGTTGATTGGATTTACTTGGCCTAGATCAGTTCCTGCATTTTTCAGCCCAGCTAAGTATTGCAGTCCGGCTACCGCATCACTGATACTGGGCTGGATTCCAGATCCTTCATTATAGATTTTACCTCTGTGAAATTCTAGAGCAGGAGTATATTTAACGCCAATTTGGTTTAGATTTGTATCTCTTAAATTAAGATACTTCACTTGAAGACTAGTCGAATCAAGACGGAAAAAGCAGTATTGGCGATATATTTCAGTCATGATTCTTTAGAAAGAAGGAGACGGAATTGTAATAAAAAGAGGAAGATGATAAAATAAAAATACAAAGAAGGTGAGATTTCATATGGAAGAAAAGAATAATAGTACTGAGAAAGTTATACACGACAAACACGATAGAGGATACAAATTCCTTCTATCCAGCAGAAGAATATTTCTGCAATTACTGAATACTTTTGTGAAACAGGGTTGGGTAGAGGAAATTGACGAACAGAATATGAGCCTGGTAAACAAAAGCTTCATACTGCAGGATTTCAAGGATAAAGAGGCAGACCTTGTCTACAAAATCAAAGTGAAGGAACAAGAAGTGATCTTCTATATACTGTTCGAATTACAATCATCTGTGGACTATCAAATGCCCTATAGATTATTGCAGTACATGCTGGAAATATGGAGAGAATACTTGAAAGATATAGAGGTGAATGGAGCAGAAGCAAAAGACTTCAAGCTACCTGTCATAGTTCCCATGGTCTTGTATAATGGTGCAAACAGCTGGACAGCGTGCAAAACCTACAACGAATATTTAAGGAATTCTGATATATTCGGCGAGTATGCTGTTGATTTCAAATATATCCTGCTCAATGTAAATGGCTATCCGGATGAAGAGCTGTTGGAATTGTCAAACTTGATTTCACTGGTATTCTTGATTGACAAAACAAAAGAC
>JBAQLX010000262.1:0-1741 GCA_049302315.1 Desulfosporosinus sp. | reverse complement strand
TTGAGCGCCCAAACTTTCAAGCAGTCGGATAGCTTGTTCAGGAGTAAAGTTTAAAGATGGCTTTGGTCTTGAAACAGCTTGAATTCGATACCGTTTATAGTCAAACGGCTCATTTTTAGAAAGCATGCGGTAAATCCGTGGTTCCTGCTTCATTGGTGGCGCCAATGGTTGCTACAACAAACTTCTTGTGTACGTCGATGCCGTAGCAGATCTCGATACTTTTCACAAAGAGACCACCCGGAAATGGAAGGCAGATCTAACCCGAGTGCAAAATTGGCACTATAACGAAAAACAAGACGAATACACTTGTGGGTACGGCAAGATACTACAATTCCACTATGAAAAAATTCAAAAAGCAAGAACGGGTACAAGGGACCGTACTGAAACTCGAGTTTCAGCACAGCCCCTTAAGTATTTGAGTATTCAATTCATTTTTAGCCAGAGCTTTTCAACAAGTTCTTGGCATCATCATCAGATAAATTAACATGATAGATGCCTTATCGAGTTAGAAAACTAACTGACACCCTTTTGTATGTACCTCTCTTCTCTCAGCGTGCCACCATCCGCAGGGAACGTGCTGAGGGTCGGCTTTTCATGAATAAACCGAACATACCGGCGATAAGGGGAAGAAAAAAAATCACTTGGATCACTGTCTGTAAACCCCATAGATCAGCGATGCGGCCCAGAAGGACAACCGCAAGCCCTCCGATTCCGTTCGCAAGGCCGATAGTTAATCCTGCGGCCATAGCTTGATTATTGGGGATGGCCTCCTGAGCGGCTATCACCGTCACAGAAAAACTTGAGAACAAAGTTGCGCCGGCCAAGACCAGAAAAACAGTGCTCAGCGAGCCTTGGGTGTTCAAAAAGGCAAAAAACAAAGGGGTGGAAAGAATGAGCGATCCAACTGTCAAGCGCTTGCGCCCGAAATTGTCAGAGATAAAACCACCGATAACGCCGCCGAAGGCTCCTGCTGCCAACATGATCGTAACCAAATGACTGGCCCCAATATTTGAGAGATTTTGCGCTTTAAAATATAAAGGGAGCATCGTTAACATGCCTAAATAAGCGAGTGCGCGAATGGCGATCACACCCATAATGGCTATGAGCTCCTTTGAGGCGGAATTCAAGGAAAGCATAACTACTGAAAAATCTGGTGCGTTTCCTGACAGTACATTATTTCGTGGAGCAGAAAAAAGCAGTAAGATAGCGACTAAAATTCCAGGAATCACTGTAACAAGGGTTGCCTGCAATCCATAGGCTTGGAACAGATGAACCAAGAGCAGCGGTCCTAAGGCGAAACCAAAACTGCCAAAGGCAACAAAAACTGATAGGAAAACCGCCTTATGTTCTCCGCTCAAAACATTGACCATTGTGGAGGCTTGAGGATGAAAAGCCGCTGAACCCAGTCCAGCCAGCCCTGCTAAAATTACTAGCAAAGTGTAGTCTTGCACTATTCCGGTCATACTCAGCATGCAGCCCATCCATAAAGTACCAACATAAACCAGTCGGCGTTTTCCCTGGCGATCTAAATAGTAACCAAATAAGGGCTGTAACATTGATGATGTGACCGTAAAGGCAGTAACGAGAATCGCAGCTCGTGTGGCTGTAAAACCAGCTCATTCCGGGCTATTTTTTTATAGCCTGCTCCCTGGGGATAGGACATGCTTACTCCCGGTCCGCCGGTAGCGCTTTCCATATAACTGGGTATGGCCGCATTGGCGCCAGACAATATGTGGCCATA
>JBAQLX010000261.1:0-13062 GCA_049302315.1 Desulfosporosinus sp. | reverse complement strand
CAATCATGATTATTAAGCTCCTTAATAAAACACTATTTTGATATTTAGTCCTATAATACTACTTCTCCTCAACTGTTTAAAGAGCTGATTAATATGGATCAGTCAGCAGAAGAAAAGGCCACTCAATGAGTGGCCTTAAACTCTAAATAATCCCGCAAAGTTCCTCGAGAATTAATGGATACTCGACTCTGGATTAATCTTTGACCGAGTGTTACCGAACAGTCATTTACCGGAGTGAAAAGGCTAGTAGTTAAAGCACCTTACAACTAAGCCAACAATACTGGTCAAATCACACGTTCTGAGAAAATTAACCCTCAAAAGCAACTTCAGGTAAGGAAACTAATCTGGACAAATCCTCCACTAGTTCTGTTGACAACCAACTGGGGTCAATCTGAAAACAGCCTATTCAACTTCAAGAGAAGGTTTAGCGTGCAAATCACCTGAATTCTGAACTCAATTTCCCAGCTAAAATAAACTGCCGACCACTAAGGAAGACTTAACTTAGGCAAACTGGGAGGAACTTCGCGGGAAATCTTTCTTTCTAAACTACAAAAACCACCCTCCAGGCGGCTCCAATTCTCCGAAATTCAGCATTGTCCCAACTGATTGCAATGCTTAAACTTTCGAATGAATCGAAACTTTACCTAGCACGCGACCAACAAGTTCCAGATAACTGAATCTATTGCGATTAAATAACTCTGATTTTATTATAAACATAATCAGCTCATTGTCAAGTGCATAAAGAAAATTATATCATGAGTTCCAATTGAGCGAGACTGACCTCAGGGGCATCAGTTTTGGTTGTTGTGCTGAAAACAGCTCCCTTGCTTTGAGCAGGGGAAGGTCGTCTTGGCCAACATGTAATCCATCGGCATCGACTGCCAGAGCAATATCCAAACGATCATTGCTGCTCACTCGCTTAATCCCGCTTTCTTGTAAAGCGTATAAAAGTGATGGGTTGGTCCGACGCCTTTGCCGATGGCTAAAGAATGCTGAATCGCAATTGCAATGTACTTCTTGGCTAGTAAGACGGCCTGATTAAGGGGGTACCCCAGCACCAAATTTGCCGTAATCGCTGACGAAAAAGTACAGCCTGTTCCATGGGTATTCCTTGTCGCAATCCTGGTCGATGAAAAATAACTAAATTCCCGTCCATCGTAGAGGATGTCCGTAGCTTCACCCTCCAGATGCCCCCCCTTGAGAAGTACATTCTGAGCTCCCATTTGATAAATAGCCTTGGCGGACTCTTCCATTTGTTTGAGCGTGCGAATAGACATCCTGGTCATAACCTCAGCCTCAGGAATATTAGGAGTAACGATTGTAGACATGGGCAGCAATTCCTTAATCAAAGTTGCTTCCGCGAGCGGATTTAACAAATGGTATCCGCTCTTCGCAACCATCACCGGGTCCAGAACGAGGATATGGGGTAAGTAGTGTCTTAACTGCTCGGCGATCACCTCAATGGTTTGGAGTTGGGAAACCATCCCGATTTTGACTGCATCGACCTCAATATCGTCAAATATGGCCTCGATTTGTTTAGCGACGACGTCTCTCGTTATATCCTCTACAGCAAATACTCCTCGGGTGTTTTGAGCTGTGACAGCCGTAATCACACTCATCCCGTAGACTCCATGAGCAGAAAACGTTTTTAAATCGGCTTGAATCCCTGCTCCGCCGCTGCAGTCTGAACCGGCTATGGTAAGTACCTTTTTCATTGGCGACCTCCTGAATAATAAAACGAAGTTTATATTTGATTAATAAAAAAGGGCACAATGCCCTGGAATAGGGTTTGTGCCCTTTTTACTTCATAAAAAAGTAACACTTGCTCACCTACGCTGGCATTATCCAGATCAGGTTAAAGGGTCTTAGACCTTATCGGGTCTAATTCTCAACCGGCCTTTCCAGCTCCCCAGCCCGTAAACAATATGTAATTATTATTAAATCTAACATGGGAAATCGTTCAAGTCAATGCTATAAATAGATTCTCTTTTGTTGCAATAATGTCTCCCCGGTATGATAAAGTGTTAATTAATAGCACACTGCATATATTGGGAGGGTATTTCTGATGACAGAACAGTTACTGATCGGCTTAATCATTCTTGTTGGCATGGTCATCATTTTACTTGTTATCTTCTTGGCCCGTTCGTCACAAACCCCGTTTGTTCAGTTCGAAAGTAAGTTCGTTTCCTTAGAGAAAAATCTGGAACGTAACGAACGACTTGTCAATGCTGAAATCTCCAGGAACCGGGAGGAAGCCAATTCCAACGCCAGACAAGTCCGCGAAGAGCTTAACCAGTCCGTCCATTCCTTTAACGAATCCATTCTGGCGCGAATGGCGGAAATCGCCAACCTGCAACGAAACCAATTAGACATTTTCGCCACCCAGTTAAGCTCTCTTACCAAAACAAATGATCAGAAATTGGAACAGTTGCGCAAAACAGTGGAAGAACGGCTTCTGCTCATGCAACAAGATAATGGGCAAAAACTGGATCAGATGCGGGCAACTGTCGACGAAAAGCTCAGCGCCACTCTTGAGCAACGCTTGGGAGAATCCTTTAAGTTAGTCAGTGAACGCTTGGAAGCGGTGTACAAAGGGCTTGGGGAAATGCAAACCTTGGCTTCCGGTGTCGGAGACTTAAAGAAAGTCCTCACCAATGTAAAAACCCGGGGAATTTGGGGGGAAATTCAACTGGGGAATTTATTGGAGCAAATCCTGACTCCCGAGCAATATGCCACGAATGTTCCGACCAAAGCCGGAAGCAACGACCGCGTTGAATTTGCCGTCAAGCTCCCTGCCCGGGATGGTCAGGACAGTATTATTTGGCTCCCGATTGACGCAAAATTCCCCATCGAGGATTATGAACGTTTAATAACCGCCCAGGATCAAGCCAACCTTCCCCGCATTGAAGAACTCGGTAAGTCTCTGGAAAACCGCATAAAACTGGAGGGAAAAACCATTCGGGACAAATACATTGATCCCCCGCATACCACGGATTTTGGCCTCTTATTCTTACCGGTTGAAGGATTGTATGCCGAGGTGTTACGCCGTCCCGGCCTTTGTGAAATCCTCCAACGGGAGTACAAAGTCGTCATTACCGGTCCAACCACGCTTGCTGCCCTTCTCAACAGTCTCCAAATGGGCTTTCGGACTCTGGCCATTGAGAGGCGCTCCAGTGAAGTATGGAGCTTACTTAGCGCCGTGAAAACGGAATTTGGCAAGTTTGTGGAGGTTCTTGAAAAAACTCAAAAGAAACTCCGGGAAGCGAGCAACACCATCGAAACCGCGACCAGAAAATCTCGAACCATCACCCGAAAGCTTAAAAATGTGCAGACCCTCCCGGCCCACGAAGCCGAATCCCTCCTCGAGCAAGGAATTGAAAGCGAGGACTAACCTGTAAATCATTTAAACCCTGCTTCTTTAAAGTAATTTTTTCGAATGACGAGATCCGCCAGATCAATTCCTTTAATCTGGTTCTCCTGTTCCATACTATTTTCAGCTTCTCCGGCATATTGCTTGTTGGCCAGGACCGCAAAATCCTTGTTGGTATTTAACAACTTTCTCCCAAAAACTGTATTCCTGAAACTATCCTCATTGATCCCCAGCAGATAGGCCACCGTTGGCATGATATCAATTTGTCCGCCCGTAATAGCGAACTCTCGTCCTTTTAGGCCTTTATGATAGATTATCAGGGGTATCCGTTTACTGTCATCAAGCCACCATTGTTCCTGGGGCTGAACTTGTTTTACTTCATCGTTATAGTACTTATGCACCCCGGTATGGTCTCCATAGATCACAACCATCGTATTATCCAATATCCCACTTTGATCGAGAGTACTAAAGAAACTGCCGATTTGTTCATCTGTATAGTTTATACTTTGGAAATAACCACCCAATTTCGTCTTATTGAATTCTTCGCTCAGAACAAGCTTCCGGTATTGATCGGGTAGTTCAAAGGGGTTATGGCTTGTTAAGGTAATCATAAAATTATAGAAGGGCTGCTTTTCACTCGCCATGATCGGTGCGATTTGCTTAAAATAACTGCCATCGCTGATTCCCAAACCAATTTTTTCGTCCTTATTGAAATAAGTTTCGTCCAGCGTCTTTTCAAAGCCTATGACAGTCAGAGCCGACATCCAGTTCCAATAAGAACCTTTATCCGGATGGATAGCCAAGGTGCTATACCCCACGCCTCTCAGAATCTTGGGAAGTGAATTGTAGATATTATTGGGAAAACGAAAAAAGGCAGCTCCCGTACGAATGGGATAGACCGAGGTGTTAGTCATTAAGTCAGCATCCGCACTGGAACCATTATAGACTTGTTCATAAAAATTGGAGAAGTAAAGGCTGTTTGCCAAAAGCTTATTGAGATTAGGGGTAATTTCCTGGCCGTTGACCTTTTGGTTGATGACGAAATTCTCCAGTGACTCCACTTGGATGATCAGAAGGTTTTGTCCCTTATAAATACCGTTGTACGCATTCGTCGGCAGATTTTCCTGCTTTTGCGCAAACCAACTTTTGATTTCCTGATTCTCCTCGGGAGTTAGTTTTTCAGTCTGTTTATTTTCGAAGTAGTTATATATGTCAAAGGCATGATATCCCAGCGCTGAGAGGTTAGACATTGTCTGATTTGGTGACCAGGAGACTCTAAACAACATATCTTCCCCTTTTCCGTTGAGATCCAGCTGAACATGTTGATAGTACACATACGAAACGGAAAGTACGAAAAGAATTAAGAAAGTAGCTATGTTCCTTTCCGCCCTAACGTATAACTTTTTATATTTTAGGCTAATCCCCACTAAAACTGACAAGTCCAGGAAAAATAAGATATCGACAGGACGCAGCATCGACACGATACTGCTGGCAAGATTATCGAGATTCGTTGTTTGACTCAGCAAGTAGGGTGAAACAAAACAACAGTAACCACGGTAATACATCAAGTCAGCAACAAGTAGTAAGGAAAACAAAAAGTTACAAATAACTAAAAACCAAAATCTGGCTCGTCTCTGAAACAGAAAGGCAAAACTCAGAACTATAACGATCAAGGCGACATAAACAGCCAGTGGCGGCGGCGAGCTAAAACTATAGAAAGCCTTCGAAAGACTAAAACTGGTGGCGTTATCATTATTAATTAGTCCTAGGAAAAATATGGACTTAGTCAATAGCGCTAAGGTCGTAAATATAAATACGGCATTTTTATGCCACTTAAGCCCAGATGCAATCAGATTACGTGTGCCTATTGTCAAATATTTCGAGGCGTTAGAAGTATTTTCTTTTAAATCACACCTCAAATACCTATTTAGGTTTGGCAAGAATACATCATTCCTTACAATTAATCTACCCTTGTTGTATTCGACATAATACCAGTTTTGCCTTTAATTATTATAATCTCCAATCAAGGCTTTTCCGAGGAAATTTTCCGTATACTGCGGATGATGATTACCAGGAGGACGGCCACGACGATGACCAGTATTCCCTGCATCAGCCGGGAATTCCTCTCGGTCCATGGTCGGGAATCTTTAAACTGACAGGCTTCGTTTTCCCCTGCGTATCCCAGGGAGGCCCTGGGCGTTTTTGTATAGTCCAGATTGCTCTTGAACTTTTGGATATCATACACAGGGGCTTTGATTTATTCCCTGACAGGAAGATGGTTCTGCTTGTAATTCTCTCCGTTGCTGGTCCATGTCGTTCTCCCCTATCTTTTGTATAATTTTTTCAATAAAGTCGCCCTCTCTTAGTCGAATGACCACCTTTTGGACGGGTGAGAAAATGAATAACAGCAACGACAATAAGGGTTAGCATTGCAGCATTCGGCAAGGTAATATATTCTTTTGGCAGAGAAGTGGCGAGCCCGATATAGCCAAAGATAATAAAGATCATCGCAGAGCTCCATTTTACAAGTCTCTCGGGAATCTTGTGTCCCGCCAGCACTCCAACATAAATGCCTAGTGCATCGGCAATTATCATACCGGTGGTTGTTCCCAACAAGGTAGCAAGTGGGGAAGAGTACTTCGCAGCAAGGGCTACTGTGGCCAACTGGGTTTTATCTCCCATTTCCGCAATGAAGAAAGCAATTGCCACAGTCACAATAGGGCCAAACTTTGATGGTTTCTTATCTTCACCATCAAGAGAATCTCCCCGGATGGTCCATAAACCAAAGAGAATGAACGATGCGGCGGCGATAATTTGCACGAGTTGAAGATTAAAACTGGTACCTAGGTAAGACCCAACCACCACGGCCAAGGCATGATTCAATACAGTTGCCAGGAATACCCCAATAAGCACTGATTTAGCGGGAAATCGAGTAGCAAAGGCCATAGCGAGCAATTGGGTTTTATCCCCCATTTCAGCCAAAACCACCATCAAAACAGCTCCCAAAAAAACTGACACCAGATAACCCCTTTCAAAATATATAAATATAAAAAGCGAGAACCTTGGCACAGTTTTCTGGTACAAAAAACTGTGCCAAAGGTCTCGCCTTATTGATTAAATCAATAAGGTAAAGCCAGGTTCAAAATCAGTCTGTTGACTTTACCGGCACATAAAGTGCTTGTTGCTCCCCTTTAACATTATGGAATTATTTTAACGTATTAAATTATTACTTGTCAAGGTACCGTAACGTATAAGCTGAAAACTAATGGCTCAACTTATGTTGATGGACCATCTCCGCCAGCATGCCTAAATCTTTGTACAGAATATGATTGTAGACCCTGACCCACCATCTGTAATTGGCCAAAAATTCGCTCCCTCAGTATATGGTTCATTGTTTCCAACCCATTCACCCGGTTTGCCATTGACATAGCCAACAGTGTAGGTTCCGTTAGAGATCATGATTTCACAGGTCATTACTTTTTCTAAGGTCATTTTAAAAAATCCTCTCACCACTAAAGTTATCTGGCTGTTGAAAAAAAGTTATCTGGCTAAGCACGTTGAAATCATATATTATAGGAAAATTGAAGACTAAATAGTATTATCTAGATTGATCAGTGAAATGGTTAGCGGGCTTCAAAAAGTGGCCACTCCTTGGTGGATTTGCCAAAATTTAATTATATTTTGAGCTTGGTCTTGGAGAAGGGCACTCCCGTTTCGACCAATCTGATTGTTCCAGAGATCATAGCCGGCTTGAGAACAAGTTGAGCAAGCTGCAAAGGGAATTCGAATGAGGGTGTGTTTTGTATAGTACATAGGATGCTGACTTTCTATATAAACAGTTCCTCCACAGTGATCACATTGACGAATGTAGTCTTGACGACTTTCTTGAAAACCCTCAGTGTCATAATAGATGGGATTTGGGATATAGAACCATTTTCCTTTGGGCAGGAAAGGCTTTTCGCGAACAGTCCATTGGCTTTGAACTTTTTGGTGTTGAGATTTTAGGTCTTGAATGTAAGTTTTCAAGGTGGCAAAAGAAATCTGGAAACGAGTAGGCTGAGCAGACTCCAGCACATTACTATAATCCTCACCGGCCATGGCTAATAGAATAGCTAAATTGACATATGGTAAAGCCGTTTCGATGGAATATCCCCCTTCCAGAACTGCTAAATCCGCTTGAAGAAGTTCGGTGATTTTGCCATAGCCCCTGGCAGTTACATTCATGTCTGCCAAGGGGTCAGTGAAATGGTTATCTTGTCCTGCAGAATTAATGATTAACTCCGGGGCAAATTCCTTCAGACGCGGGAGAACCCACTCTTCGATAACGTAATGAAAACCTTCATCTCCGGTTCCAGGCATTAAAGGAATATTTAAAGTGGTATCCCAAGCGTTCGGACCTCCTTTTTCATCAATAAATCCTGTTCCCGGATATAGAGTACGACCGTCAAAGATGATAACAGAAAAAAATGCCATTCATATGGCATTTTTCTTGTATTTAAGAGCTATTCTATTCACGAGCTTTAAACTAGCCTGTTTCTTGGCATTGGGGAACTTAATGAGTGTTGTAACTTGAATGATCGCAGTATCTAAAGAATTGATACCCCTGACTCATCGATTATTAATTCTTTTAATCCTGTTGAATGACCACTGCCGCGCATTTTGACGACTCTTAGAAATCTTTTTAAATACTCATCTTCCTCTTTAAAAGCCAAAAGCAATAAATTGTCTGCGACAAAACTAACTCCATGCTTTGTTAGAGCAGATAGTGTTGAAGAGGTGTGCATTTCGTGGGTAAGTAAAACGGTAACTCCATGAGACTTAAAATAATCTGTAAGTCCCCAGATATAATCCGTATATTTAATCTTATCACTCATTCCGACTTCGAACGAAGAGATTGAATCAATGATTAATCTCTCAGCACCAACTTTACTTACAAACTTCTGAATTCGATAAATATGTTCATCGACATCCAGCTCAACAGGGGAAACGTAGAGTATATGTAACATACCTTGCTCGATATAAGGTCTAATATCTTGACCAATTTGAAGAAAATTATTAATGATTTGCAAAGGATTTTCTTCCAAACTTAAAAATACTGTGACAATTCCGGACTTTATACCTGCTAATGCGAAGCTTAGAGCTAGCATAGTTTTTCCCGAACCAGAAGGTCCTGTGACTAAGGTAGTTGATGCTTTAGGAATGCCTCCCCCCATGAGTTGATCTAATTGTGGTACCCCTGAAGAAACTCGCTCCATATATTGGGCGATATCTTGTAACATGACCGTAGAGTTTAAACGAGGATACACGTTAAATCCATCACTAGATATCTTAAATAAAGCCTCACCATTAGAATGATTGGTCCCTCTCATTTTTAAGACCCGCAAGTATCTTTTCTGTTGCCTTTTTTCTTCCGTTCCATAGAGATAAATGATTCCATCGGCTATAGCACTTTCCGGTCTATTTTCAATATCTTCTTCCGCATACTCTCCCAAAAGAATTGCTGTACAGCCCCAGGCTGTTAAACGAACGGAAAGATCAGTAAAAAACTCCCGGAATTCCATCGAATTGGGAATGATATCTGCAAAGGTTTTGATGGTATCTATAAAAATTATTTTCGGTTGGTATTTTTTGAGATAGTTACCCATTAAGTTAATAGCTTGAGTCGGGCCCTCTTTACGTAACACACCACCCATGTCTTTATAAATAATACTTTTCTGCACTTTATCAATATCATAAAAACTAAACTCTTGTTGAAATTTCATTATTTTAATTTGCGGTTCCGATAGAGTTGTTATATACAATACCTTATCGTCAATTCCTGCATTTTGGAACATAATCTGATGTGCCAAGATTGTTTTTCCTGTTCCTGGTCGTCCAGCCAGCAATATTGTTGACCCCTTTGGTAAGCCTCCGCCTAAAATCTGATCTAATACTATAATGCCCGTCGAAATCCTGTCCATTTCTACTTCATCCTCTCTAACTAAGACTTAAACTGCTACATCTTCAACAATGAAATTACCCAGCTCTTGGGTTAATTGTTTTACCACTTCTTTTCCAACCAGCTGGACTAAAGTGTTGACAATATTATTCAGGAACTCCGTAAGAACAAGAATTGCACGCTCGGGTTCGATTTTGGATAACTCTTGTACTTCAACTCCATCCTCTGAAATCTGAATCAAATTAGCTTCATCATATTTAAGTTCCGTCTTCCATAAGGCACGTTCAAAAATGATCACGAAAACTTGAATACCAATAGTCTGTCCAACTGATTCAAATAAATCATCAATCATCTTTTTACGAAAATTAAAATCCACTGTTCTCCCTCCCACTCAGCCGGCGCTACCTGTAAAACATCTTTTGCCTTTCCTTGAAAATCCATTCACATGCTTCTTTTTCTTGATCTAGAGCGGCTTCCTCGAGTTTCGAAGCCCAGTCAAAGACTGAAGTTATTTTTAGAGTTCCAGCTGATCCTTTTAACTGGTGAGCCAATCCTCCTAATTTTTTGAAATCATCCTGAACGATAGAGTCTTCAACCTCCTGAAATAGACCCGATAAATTGCAAGCGAAGTCTCCAAATATTTCCCTAGCATCCTCTAGTAATAATCCAGTGCTTTCAGTAAATGCATCAATATAACTTACCAGAAAATCCAAATGTTCCGTACTCGCCTTGCTGTCCTTTAAGTTGTCTTCGATCATCTGGAACAGAGCATCAAAATCAATAGGCTTTTTGATATAATCATCCATGCCTGCTTCGATGCACTTCTCTTTATCACCCTCCATAGCATTGGCAGTCATGGCAATAATGATCGTGTGTTTACTACTGCCTTCTAGTTTCCTTATTTTTTCTGTGGTTTGATACCCATCCATCTCAGGCATCTGACAATCCATAAAAACGATATCATAGTTCTTCCTCAGTACAGCTTGATAAGCTTCTAGTCCATTCTTCGCCACATCACAAGTCAAGCTCTGTGTCTTAAGCATTGCTATGACGATTTTGCGATTCATTTCATTGTCTTCAACCAAAAGTATCTTAGTTTTCTTATTATTTAGATTTTTTTTAACTCTTTCTTTGGTCATAATAGGTATAGTTTCTTCTTCATTCTTTAAACCAAGAACGACGGCAATACAATTAAGCAAATCATCTTTTCTAATCGGTTTGCTAAGAAATCCTGAGAAGCCCAGTCGCTTTGCCTCTATGGTATCCACATTTTGAGCTGCGGAGCTAAGCAGTATTAGTTTGACATCTTTAGCAAAAGGAATAGCCATTAAAGAAGTTGCCAGCTCATAACCACTCATGCTTGGCATTTGATAGTCTATTAATGCAATATTTATTTTCTCTTTAGTCCTCGCGCTGGAAATGATTGAATTCATTGCCATACCGGCATCGTTGGCTTCAAATACCTTGCCTCCCATTTCTCCAAGATACGAAGCGGCAATTTTCCTATTATTCGTATTCTCATCGACGATAAGAATATTCACCCCGTCAAGATGTTCGAAGGTCAATCTAAGGTCTGAGGCTCTTTTCGTTATTTTCAAACATATCTCAAATTTAAAGGTTGAGCCTTCCCCCAGTACACTTTCAACCTGAATATTACCTCCCATAAGTTCAATCAATTCTTTAGATATCACAAGTCCGAGGCCCGTTCCTCCAAAATTTCTGGTTGTTGAGGCATCTGCCTGGATAAATGATTGGAAAAGCTTCGGAATATCCTCCTGTCCAATTCCGATACCTGTATCTTTGACACCAAACTTGATTATGCCAATATCATTATCTGTCTCTATACAATCAACTGTTACAGAAACCTCGCCACGTTGAGTAAACTTCACTGCGTTACCGACAAGATTGTTCAGTATTTGCCTAAGCCGATGCGGATCACCCATAACCTCTTCAGGAACGTTAGCATTTATCATCGTATGAAGTACAATGTTTTTTTCAGCAGCTTCCGGTACCAGAAGTGAAATAGCATCCTCAATGGCCGTTTTGATTTTAAAACAAGATTTTTCCAGCGTTAGCTTGCCGGCTTCAATCTTTGAAAAATCTAAAATATCATTAATAATGTGCAGCAATGTTTCTGAAGCAGATTTCGCCTCACGTATGAATTCTTTATGTTCAGCAGACAGGTTAGACATGCGCAATAACTCCAGAAAACCCATTAAGCCGTTGATTGGTGTTCTAATCTCATGCGACATATTCGCTAGGAACTGACTCTTCAAGACACTTGCTGCTTCAGCTTGTTCTCTTGCAATTTCTAACTCCGCAGCTCGCTTTTCTATCTCTTCATATTGGCAGGTAAGTTCTTTATTGGCAATGACTAATTCTGCTGCCAGTTTCTCTTTCTCTTTGTTGTGATAAGCAAGCTCTCTTTGAAACTCAAGTTCTTTGTTTGCAATAACTAATTCCGCTGCCCGTTTTTCTTTCTCTCCAGCGAGATTTCTCAGTTCATTTAATTGCCATTTTTCCTTGGATATATCAATAAAACTCGTTATTAAATAATCCTTTTCAGGATAATACACATTCACCCTATACGATTTAGTCAAATATTCTGAACCCTGTCCAAATTCTTTTTTGCCGGCATTTATTACTATCTCACCCTCAAAATTAAGCCACCTTAACCCTTTATTTTCGATACCCTGAAATACATCGGACATTTTCCTGCCAATGATATCGCTCCCTTTTAATCCCGAAAGTTTTTCAAAGGCGGTGTTAACTTCAATAAATTCATAGTCACAAGGATTACCGTCTTCATCACAGATTACTCTGTAATATACATATCCCACTGGTGACTCTTGAAACGTCTGTTTATAAAAATCATCTTTCAAATGATATTAACCTCCAGTTGCTTCACTCAGGGTTGCTGAGCTTCATTGTTTATAATTCAACACCTATCCCTTAAATCCTTTATCTCGTATTCCCTTTCGAGCTCAATATTAGTTAATTTGTGCCTAGCATCCCTAACGTTTCATTAAGAGCACATCTGTCCGCATCACGGAGCAAAATTATTTGGTTTGGTGCATCACTCATGTCCTTTCCCCCATCCAAAGTTTTATCAGATTTCACAGGCTTATTCGCTTACTTAATGCTAAACAGCTTGAAAATTTACCCTCTTTCGATTTCGACTATTTAGGATGATAACAGAAAAGTAGCCATTCATATGGTATTTTTCTTGTATTTAGGAGCTATTATATTCATATTCAAAGTGGCAATCACACTTTGAGAATCGACTCGATAGGACCGTCTCTTGAATCTTTATATTTTATTTCTTTAAATGAAAAGGAACCGTCGTTACAATCACATCTTCATGTAAGATTAACAAGGTTCTCAGAACCAAGCCTGTTTGATTAAGTAGTAAGTTATGCCACCATTAATTTGTAGTCAGCAACTAAAGCTGACGCAGCTGTTAATAATGGTTTTTCTCCCAAATTTTTTTGGGAGACAGCATAAGAACCACCACCTAAAGGATTTGCTTTAGCCACTTGAACATAAGATGTAGTAACAATCGCCAATAAAATTAAAATAACGATGGAAATAGGACCTAAATAACCATAGGTTAATAAACCAGGTACTGCTAGAACAAGCATGATTTGTTCTGGTCCATAAGACGTATTGTCAAAAGGACTGAATTTTAATTGCATCCTACTTTCCTCCAGCTCTGCAATATCAACCTTTAGAGCCACTTCACCTTTATTCGTAA
>JBAQLX010000260.1:0-2818 GCA_049302315.1 Desulfosporosinus sp. | reverse complement strand
ATATGCTGTTTCTCGGCTGACACCCTTTTCGATTAATGCAAGCAGAACGCGTTGAGAAGAAATTAACCCGTATCCCTTATCTATGTTCGCTTTCATTTGCTCCGGAAAAACCTCAAGCCGATCCATTAGCTGTATCATTTTATGGAGCATGTAATCTAAAGCGACGGCGCTATCTGGCAAGATTATTCGCTCCGCAGATGAATGGGAGATATCCCGCTCATGCCATAAGGCTACGTTTTCCAAGGCAACCTGGGCATTCGCACGAACAACTCGGGCCATGCCGCATATACGTTCCGGTGTGATGGGGTTTTTCTTGTGAGGCATCGCCGAGGATCCTTTTTGACCTTTTCCAAAGGCTTCTTCCACCTCATGAACATCGGTTCGCTGTAAGTTACGAATCTCGGTCGCCATTTTATCCAAAGAACTGGCGATTCCAGCGAGTGTCGTCATATAACACGCATGCCGATCGCGTTGTAGTATTTGAGTCGAGATCAGGGCCGGCTCTAAGTGAAGTACTTGACAAACATGCGCTTCAACTTGAGGATCTACGTTGGCAAAGGTCCCAACTGCGCCAGAAATTTTCCCAACCCGTATCTCCTCACGGGCAAAGGCCAAGCGCCTCTTTTGACGTCTAATTTCGTCATACCAAACCCCAAATTTCAACCCTAAGGTAATCGGTTCAGCATGAATCCCATGCGTTCTCCCCATCATTATTGTGTCACGATGTTCTAACGCTCTGCGGCGCAGGACGGCTTCCAACCCCTCCATTTTAGTCAGCAATATATCGGTCGCTTCTACTAATTGCAGAGACAAAGCAGTATCCAGGATATCTGAAGAAGTAAGCCCGAGATGAATGTGTTTTGCTTCATCTCCCACATTCTCTGCAACATTGGTCAAGAAAGCCAGCACATCATGTTGAATCACTTCTTCCAGGGCTTGTACCCTTTCCCAGGAAAAAGATGCCTTCTCTCGGATAACCTCAACAGCCTCCTTCGGGATCATGCCTAGTTTGGCCCATCCTTCGCAAGCGGCAATTTCAATTTTTAACCATAAAGTAAGGCGATGTTCGTTTGTCCAAATCTCTCCCATTTCAGGAAGCGTATACCGTTCAATCATACCTAAGTCCCCTTTCGTGGTTCGTGGTTAGAATATTGCTTAAGCCCCTGGATAATTTCAGTTACACTTCAGTTTGGAAGTTAAACTCCATCTGAAATAGTTTCTATATCGATTCCTCAAATTCCTTGACTTAAGCGCTTTTGCAACGCTTCATCCTTCGTCTCGATATCTTTCTGCATCTGAGTCCTATAGCTCTTGACCTTCATGCTCAAGGATTCATCCTGAATAGCCAGGATCTGTACCGCAAGCAACGCCGCATTGCGTACTGCACCAATACCAACGGTTGCGACCGGAATTCCCGGGGGCATTTGGACGATTGAGTAAAGGGCGTCTTTTCCTGCCAAGGGGCCACTACTCAGTGGTACACCAATCACAGGCAAAGTCGTTGCCCCAGCTATAACCCCCGGCAAGTGGGCTGCTAGCCCTGCTGCAGCGATGATAAGTTTTCCTCCTTGGGCTTCAAAAGCTTTCACCCAGTCTAAGGTCCTTTCCAATGTTCTATGGGCGGAAGAAATTTTAACTTCAAAATCAAGTTCAAATTGACGAAGAACTGACATGGCGTCCTCCATGATTTTGTAATCCGAATCACTTCCCATAATAACCCCAATCTGGCTCATCTAATCTTCGCCCTTTCTCCCTTTTCTTAGTTAATAAAACCCAAGAAGGCAGATTCAACCCTTTTATAAGAGTGAAACCTACCCGCCTGGGCTTTTATCCCTTCGGTGTAATCTGATTTCTCAATCAAACCTGTACCACTCGGACAAAGAAAACTTGGCTAGCGCCATGCCTTCAGGCGACGGCGGTCGTTTGCCCTAGGTACACTTTCGCTCATAGTCAGACCATTTACGGTAGTCTGGTAGAAACTTGCGGACCATATCTCCGCAGTTATATGAACTCCCTATAAACTTTTATTAAGTTCATTTTACAAGAAGGCTGTATGAAGGTCAAGATATAACCGAACATTACTATATTTTCTATATTTTCTTATAAAAACGTTCGGTTAGTTCTAGAAAGCTCCTTACTGATCGCCATGTGTTAAAAAATATCAGATAGCCTTTTGGGCTATCCTTCTTATTCAATATTTGGCAATTCCTGTGTTATCTTTGCTACTGACCCTGCTTCATCTGATTTATAAACAGTATTGTCAGAAACAATACTGTACTCGCCGTCTCTGTGTGTGATCCTGGAAACATTTCTTATATGAAGTTTACATTCGGAACAATAACCAAAAGCAAAATACTTTTTCGATTTAGTAACCTCCGAATCTTTTTGTATGTATCGGTCACATTCCGGGCACTGTATATCAACTTTGTCTATAAAATTCTTCTATCTTTTCTTCATTTTCTTTTTGAACTTTTTCCCAATTTATAATTACGTCATAAGAAAAATCGTAAACCTTCCTGAAGATATCTACAGTATAGAATGCGTCACTTAAAGCATCGTGAAAAGGAGTACTGACTTCAATCTCAAGGCCTTCCACCGCGCTCTCTAAACTCGGTTGTTTTGTTAGGCCCCCATACTTCATGTAAATCTGTTGAATATTAATGAATTTATCAAATAATAGCGCGTCAAAACCAAAAAACAATCCATAAACATGTAATTTTTGTCGGGATATCTGTTAACTTTTTGCAACTAACTCTTGAAGCTGCTTTCGTCGTGTTTTTCTCCAGATGTAGCAAAGTTCATTTGACCTTTAATCACC